>JAKACE010000140.1 GCA_021821705.1 Actinomycetes bacterium
GAACGAGCGTTCCCAGTTCCAGAACAAGGCCCGGGCCATGCAGATCCTGGTTGCCCGGCTGGCCGAACGTGCCCGTGAGGAGCGCCAGGCCGAGCTGTCCGCCATGGCCGGCCCCAAGGCCCAGGTGGGATGGGGCTCCCAGATCCGCAGCTACGTCATGGCGCCGTTCCAGCTGGTCAAAGATCTGCGCACCGATCTCGAGACGGGCAACGTCAATGCCGTCCTCGACGGCGAGCTGGACGAGTTGATGGAGGCCTACCTGCGCTGGCGCCGGGCCGGCGGTGAGGCAGCGGGGACCTGAGCCCCGGGGCCCGGGCAACCGGCCTTGGGCCAGGCAGGTGTGTGCCCGGGGTCCCACCCGGTAGCGGCCTTGCGGCTGGCATGATGATCGAGGAGGCGACGATGCTAAGCGAGGGACAACAGGTGGGGCTCACCGACGAGCAGAAGGCTGAGCGCTTGGCCGAGCTGACCGACCTGGTGGAGATGGTGCGGCCGATCATCCAGCAGGACGGAGGCGACCTGGTCCTGCTCAGTGCCGACGTCGAGGCCGGCATTGTGGAGCTGCAGCTACAAGGGGCGTGCAGTAGCTGCGCCATCAGCTCGACGACATTGCAGGCCGGTGTCGAGCGCATCCTGAAGGACCGCCTCCCCTGGGTGACCGAGGTCACCGGGGGAGTGGACGAGGAGATGGACTGGGAAGAGAGCGCCTCGATGGGCCGAGGAGGTTACGTACCAAAGTGGTGAAGGCGCGTGGCTCGAGCGGCCAGCGTTGCCGCCAATGCGCGGCACCCGAACGACGGGCCGTATAACCTGCCTGGATATGTCCACAGCGTCGAACACTGCTGCGCCCAGGCAGACCAGTTTGCGCGACAGGGCTGTCACCGTGGCCACCGAGCTCGGCGGGCGGGCCCTGCACAGCACGGAGCACTGGCTGCTCGAGCACTCCGAGGTGCCCACTACCCCGTTCCTGCCCGTCGATACCTTCCCCTGGGTGGACAGGGTCGAGGCCATGGTGCCCGATGTGCGGGCGGAGCTGGAAGACGTGCTCAACTACCGGGACTCCCTTCCCAACTTTCAGGACATCTCGGTCGACCAGGCCTCGATAAGCAACGACGACGGCTGGAAGACGTTCTTCTTCCTCGGCTACGGCTTTCGGTCCGAGGCCAACTGCAGGCGCTGCCCTAAGACAGCGGCCCTGCTCGACAGCATCCCCGGGCTCGTCACCGGCTTCTTCTCCATTCTCTCGCCGGGCAAGCACATCCCGCCCCACCGGGGCCCCTGGCGGGGGGTCCTGCGGTACCACCTGGCCCTCAAGGTCCCCGAGCCCGCCTCGGCGTCGGGCATCAGGGTGGGCGGCGAGGAGGCCCACTGGCAGGAGGGCAAGAGCCTGCTCTTCGACGACGGCTACAGTCACGAGGCCTGGAACGGCACGGACGGGGTCCGCGTCGTGCTGTTCTGCGATGTCCTGCGGCCGTTGCGGGCGCCGGCGGACCAGGTGAACCGGGGCCTGATAAAGGCGATCAGCTGGTCACCGTTCATACAGGACGCACGCAACCGGCATGAGGCGTGGGAGAAGCGGGTCGAGAACCTGCGGTGGGGTAGCGGCAGTTGAACGAGGTACCGGAGGTGCCGGGGGCTGCCCCGGCCCCGCCCGTCGACATATTCGACCGCTGCAGCGACCCCCGGATGGCCGACTACAAGGCCGCCGACGAGCTGGGGCTCAACCCTTTCTACCGGGAGATGGGCAGCGAGATCGGCCCCACCATCACCTACGACGGCCGCGAGGCCGTGATGCTCGGTTCCAACAACTATCTCGGCCTCACCACGGATCCCAGGGTCAAGAAGGCGGCAGTCGAGGCCGTGGAGCGGTACGGGACGGGTGTGACCGGGAGCCGGCTGCTCAATGGGACACTCCCTCTGCACAGCGAGCTCGAAGAGTTCCTGGCCGACTGGGTCGGCCTGCCGTCGGCGCTCGTGTTCACGACCGGCTACACGGCCAACCTGGGCCTCATCTCCACCCTGGTGCAGGCGGGGGACGCCGTCTTCTGTGACTCGGCCGCCCATGCATCGCTGGTCGACGGAGCCCGCCTGGCCGAAGGTGACCTACGGGCGTTCAGGCACAACCGGCCCAACAGCCTCAACAGGGGGCTGCGCACGTGGCGTGCCAACCCGGCCAACGGTGGTGTCCTCGTGGCCGTGGACGGCATCTACTCGATGGAAGGCGACTGGGCGCCGCTGGCCGAGATCCGAGCGCTGTGCGACCAGTACGAGGCACGCCTCCTAGTCGACGAGGCTCATGCCTTGGGCGTCGTCGGCCCGGAAGGTGCGGGTACGGCGGCGGCGACGGGCGTGCGGCCGGACCTCGTAATGGGGACCTTCTCCAAGTCGCTGGCCAGCTGTGGCGGCTTCATAGCGGGACCACCCGAGGTGATCACCTACCTGCGGCTGTTCTGCCGGCCCATCCTGTTCACTGCGTCAAATGTTCCGGCGTCGCTCGGGGCCGCCCTCGCCGCAGCCAAGATCGCCCGCGCCGAGGACTGGCGCCGTGAGGCCGTCGTGAGCCTGGCGGCGCGCCTGCGTAAGGGGCTCACGGAGCTGGGCTACGACGCGGGCGGCGACAGCCACAGCTCGATCGTTCCCGTTCACGGCACCGACGTTCTCAGCACGGGCCTCCTTTGGAGGGCTCTGCTCGACCGAGGTGTGTACACCAACTGCTCCCTGCCGCCGGCGGTTCCCAAGCCCATGCTGCGTACCTCGGTCATGGCCACCCACAGCGATGCCCAGATCGACCGGGCGCTGGGCGCCTTCGCCGAGATAGCCGAGCAGGGAGTGGTCGACGCGGCACGCGAACGTTTCGTCGGCTCCCTCGAGCTGGAGCTCGACACCAGCCCGGGGTGAGCATGCTGCCCGTTCCTCTCGCGGGAGGGCGGGAGTGGCGCGCCCGTCCAGCGCCCGCCCTACGCTTCGCCACCGGGTGGTCGCCGTGTGACTGAGGGCTTGGTCGTGGCGGTCAGCGGCGCCACGGGCCACATAGGCGGCCTTCTCAGTCGCCGGTTGGCGGCCTGGCCCGAACTGGGCGAGCTGCGCACCCTCGGGCGTAGGCCGATGCCTGAGCTGTCCTTGCCCGACCGGGCGGGCACACCCGGCCGCCGCCCCAGGTCTCGCCGCCACGTGCACTTGCGGGCCGATGTCGGCAGCGACGAGGCCAGGCGGTTCGTCTCCGGGTGCGACCTGCTCTATCACCTGGCGGCCCAGGTCTGGGTCGGTAGCGGCAGGGGTGGCCTGGAGCGCATGCGCCGGGTCAACGTGGAGGGGACGGCCAGTCTCGCCGCCGTGGCCGGTGCGACCGTGCTCGCGTCATCTGTCGTCGTGTACGGGGCCTGGCCCGACAACCCGTTGCCCATCACCGAGGACTGGCCGGCCCGGCCGAACCCCGAGTGCGGCTACGCCGTGCAGAAGCTCCAAGCAGAGCGTGCCTGCGCCGAAGTGGCGCCCTCGTGGACGGCCGTCAGCCTGCCGGCCGTCCTGGGGAGCCACGCCGACGCCCGTGTCCTGAGGGCCCTGGCCGGGTACCGGGCTGTGGTCCCCGCCATGTGGGGGCGCTCCCAGGCCTTGCAGTGGCTGCACGAGGAGGATGCAGTCGAAGCCCTGGTGGCGGCCGGCGCCGCCGTCCTAGCCGGCGGGCGCGCCGGCTCGGTAGTGAACGTCGCTACCACCGACTGGCTCGGAGCTGCGGATATGGCCTCGGTGACCGGTGGCCGGCTGGTCGTCGCTCCCAGGCGGGCGGTGCTGGCAGCGTCGGAGCTCGGCCGGTGGGCGAGGCTGAGCCCGTTCGGCGCCGACCGCGCCGTCCTCATCAGTGGGCCGCTGGCGGTCTCGGTGGAGCGAGCCGGCGTTGACCTCGCTTGGTGCCCCCGGCGGACCAGCCGGGAGGTCCTCGCCGAGGCCCTGGCAGGTGGCTGGAGGCAGGCGCCCCGCAACCGGTCCCAGGCCTCCTGAGCGATGGGCCGGGCGGGCCGGCTGGGCGGGCCGGCCGGGCGTGCCCACGTAGACGTTGCGGGTGGCTCGCGCCCTCAGAGCGTGCGGCGGTACAGGCGCCATGTCTTGTACCGCTTGGCGCCCATGTCCTCGAGTTGCTGGTTGATCCTGTAGTTGGTGGCCAGGGTCCAGGATGCCTCGGCGGTCTCGACGCCGTCCTCGTAGAGGCGGTTGACCACTTCGGAGTACAGGAGCGGGCCGAGGCCGGCGCTCTGAACAGAGGGCAGGACACCCAGCACCAGCACCCTCACGTGCTTGAGCTTCTTGGCTTTGAACAGCAACGGCACCCAGTTGAAGGGCAGGAGCCGGCCGCTGCGGGCCTTGATCGTCAGGCGGTTGATGTCGGGGACGCTGAGGCACACGGCCACGGGCTCCCCGTCGCGCTCCAGGGCAAACGCCCAGCGGGGGTTCAGCAGGGGTTTGAGCTGGGCTGCCAAGTGGCGGATCTCGGCCTCAGGCATCGGCACGAAGCCCCAGTTTTGTTGCCATATGCGGTTGTAGAGGTCGAAGAACCGGCCCACTTCGGCGTGGTAGTCGTCCATGCGCATCTCGCGCACCACCACCCCTGAGCGCTCCCGAAGGCGCTCCAGCAGCCGCCGCTGGCGCTCGGAGAGCGTCGTCGAGGTCCGTTGGAACTGGTAGCCGTAGAGGTCCATGACCTGGTCCCAGCCGCCGGCCTCCCAGAGGCGTTGGTAGAAGGGCGGGTTCTCCAATGTCATCAGTACGGCCGGGCTGTCGAACCCGTCGATCAACAGCCCGAGCTCGTCATTGGTGGTGAAGTTGGCCGGGCCGACAGCCACCTGGGCGCCCCGGCGCGACGCCCAGTCGAGGGCAACTTCGAACAACCTGTCTGTGACGTCCTGGTCGTCGACTGACTCGAAGAAGCCCACCCACGCCCACTTCTCCCCCTGGCGCTCGTCGAAGAGGCGGTCCCGGCAGGCGGCCACCCGCCCCACGGCCCCGCCGTCGCGATGAGCGGTCCACAGGGCCCACTCCTGGTGCTGTGCGGCCGGGTGCCGCCTGGAGAGCCGGTCGTAGGCCGTCGCCCGCATGGGTGGCACCCACTCGGGGTCGTCCCCGTGGAGCTGGAACGGGATGTCGACGAAGACCCGCTTGGACAGGAGGCTTTCAGCGGAGCGGATCTCTACAGGCGGCATGTCCTGCTACGTTACCGGTGCCGCAGGCCCCGGACGGTACAGGGGCGACGTCGCGCCGCCCGGGCCAGGGGACCTACTTGTCGGCCGGCCCGGCGGTGGCGTTGGCAGGCGGGCGCTCACTGTCGTGACGGTGCGCCCGGGTGGGTGAGATCACAATCGTCTGACCGTCGGCCTCACCCTGTTCGGCCCGCTGCGGGCCGTAGTGCTCGGCCCGCAGCCGGGTGGCGCGCTTGCCGTTTATGGTGATGTGCTCGGTGGTGAGCGGCGGCTCGGTGTCACTGAGACCGGCGACCCCGACCGACCTGGCGTCCATCTCGATCACCTTGGCGGACAGCAGCTCGCGCATGGCCCGGCACACCTCGAAGTCGGACATGTTGAGCGCCCGGCCGATGGAGCGCAGGTTTCGCCGCCCGTCGACAGCCGTGAGGACCCGCCACTGCTCCCTGTCCAGGGTCACCTCGCCAGGGTCGAGCTCGGTCACCAGCCGCGGCTG
>JAKACE010000141.1 GCA_021821705.1 Actinomycetes bacterium
CGGCGGACACCGCCATGCACCACAGCTCGAACTCCTCCTTGGCTACGCCGCCGTGGGAGCCGATCACCTGCATGCGCAGGCGGGCCGGCACATTGTCGTAGCTCGTGACGCCCATGTCGGAGAGCAGGTGCTTGGCGCGGTAGTAGACGTTGTTCATCGCCATGATGGCGGCAGCCGCCCTGGCGGCCTGCCTCGCCTGCTGGTCCAGGTGCTCCGCTGCGGCCGCCTCGAGCAGGGCCACGGCCGGCGAGGGGGCCGAGGCCACCGCGACGGCGGCGACGGTCCCCCAAAGCTGCTGTTCGGTCAGCGGTGAGCCGTTGGCGAGCCCGCTCAGGTTGAGCTTGAGGTCCCGGGCGAAATCGGGGAGCATCTCCTTGACCGCATCGATGCTCACGGTCAGGCGCCCGCCGTCATGAGCGCGGTGGCGTTGATCGTCGGCTGGCCCTTCTGCCAGTTGCAGGCGCACAGCTCGTCGGTCTGCAGCGCGTCGAGCACCCGCAGGACCTCGTTCACGTTGCGGCCGACCGACCCGGCGGTGACCATGGCGAACTGGATCTGGCCGTCAGGGTCGACGATGAAGGTGGCCCGCTCGGCCACACCGTCGGCGCCCAGCACCCCGAGGACGCTCGCCAGCTCCCGCTTCACGTCCGAGAGCATGGGGAATGGGAGGTCGAGCAGGTCCTCGTGCTGGATGCGCCATGCATAGTGGACGAACTCGTTGTCAACAGACGCACCGAGGACCTGGGCGTCACGGTCGGCGAACTCGTTGTTCAGCCGGCCGAACTCGGCGATCTCGGTCGGGCACACAAACGTGAAGTCCTTGGGCCAGAAGAACACCACACGCCACTTGCCGGCGTAGGTAGCCGAGTCGATCGTGGTGAAGTAATCGTCGGGAGCCGAGGCCTTGACGTCGCCGAGGCGGCCGGGGACGAGCGCTGTCAGCGAGTACTGGGGGAAGGTGTCTCCTACGGTAAGCATGGTCGTTCCTCCGGTTGGTTGCGGGAGCGGTCTGAAATCGTTACGAGAGGGTTATACCAGCGGTTGCAGCAGGGCAGGCAACCGATAGGACGATTGCCTCGGCGCGCCCCTTCAGCGATAGGCTGGGCTTATGCGAACCCTGCCGACCCTGGCCCAACTGCGTGCCCTGGTGGCGGTGGCGGACCATCTGAGCTTCCGGGAGGCGGCCCGCGAGCTGGGCGTGAGCCAACCATCGGTGTCCGCATCGATGAGTGCCCTGGAGGCGCTGCTCGGCACGCAGCTGGCAAGGCGTTCCAGTCGGAGGGTCACCCTCACACCGATGGGCCAGCAGGTCGCCAGCCGGGCCCGCCAGATCGCAGCCGAGGTGGAAGAGCTGGTCGAGGTGGCCGCGCCGAGGGCCCCAGCCGATGCCGGGCCGCTGCGCCTCGGCATCATCCCGACAGTTGCGCCCTACATACTGGCGCCGGTGCTGGGGATCCTGGCCAGGCGAGCCCCTCAGCTGGCCCCCCAGGTCACCGAGGGGCAGACGGCCCACCTCCTGGACGACATAGCGGCCGGCGAGCTCGATGCCGCCATCATGGCGCTGCCGGCCAGCGCGCCGGCGGTGTCCACGTCCTCGTCGGTCCAGCTCTACCCGGACGCCGACGGCGGTGCCGGGCTGGCCGAGGTGCCGCTCTACCAGGAGGACTTCGTCCTGCTCGTGCCGCCCGGGCACCGGCTCGCAGGCGCCGGTGCCGTGCCGACCTCGACTTTGCGCGAGCTACCGCTGCTGCTGCTCGAGGACGGCCACTGCCTGTCGGGGCAGGTGCTCGACATCTGCCGTCAGGTGGGGGCGGCGACAAACCACCCGGCCCGAGCCGCCTCTCTCACCACCATCGCACAGCTGGTCGCGGCCGGGCTGGGCGCCACGCTGCTGCCCGAGACGGCGCTGCCGGTCGAGACCCGCAAGGGCAAGCTGGCGGTCGCCCGCTTCGAGGCCCCCGCACCTGGGCGCACGATCGGCTTGGTCTTCGGGCGCCATGCGGCTGCGATGGAGCGGGGCCACCACCTCGCCGAGTTGCTGCGCCGGGGGCTCGACAGGCCTGGTTTCGCCGGTCGGCCGCTGCCTGCGCCGGTGGCGTCGACGGCACGGGGAGAGATTGGTGCGGGTTAACGGGAGAGGTCGGTGCGGGGTGACCGGCGAGCTGTAGCTGTTCGTCCGCCTTGTGAGCACCGCCGGGAGCTCTCCACTACCGGCGGCGTCCCCATGGGTATCGTGGCCCGGTGCTCCGGTTGGGTGCAGACCTGGTCGACATAGAAGAAGTGGCGGCTGCCATGAGGCGGTTCGGGTCGTCCTACCTGGAGCGTGTATTCGGCCCGGCCGAGCTCGACCGCTGCCAGGCGCCTGTGTGGCTGGCGGAGTGCTTTGCCGCCAAAGAGGCGACGGTCAAAGCGTTGTCACCGGTGCTCACCGGTGCAGATTGGAGGTCGATGGTGCTCCGTGCCCACATGGACGGCAGCAGGTCGATGCACTTGAGCGGGGGGGCCTGGGTGGCGGCACGCACCCTCGGCCTCACCCAGCTGCGAGTGAGCGTCTGCTCCGATGGCGCCAGAGCGTTCGCGATCGCCCTTGCCCGCCTCGAGGGCGCGACCGGTGGTGGCGCAGGGTGACAGGGCCGGAGGGCGATATGCACCAGCCGAACCGGCAGTTGCCGGCAGCTTGGGACGGGCGCCAGCCGGCCGGGGCCCGAGGGGGAGCTGGCTCGGTCGACAACGCCCAGTTGCGGGCTGTGCTTGCCGAGTGTGCAGGGCTGGCCGTAGATGTGGGGCAATTGGACGATCGGGCGGACCTCTACCGCGCCGGGATGAGCTCGCACGCCACCGTGAGCGTGATGCTGGCGCTCGAGGACACCTTCGACATCGAGTTCCCGACGGAGATGCTCAACCGGGCCACTTTCGAGTCGGTGGAGGCGATACGGGAGGCCATCGGCGTGCTGCTGGCGGCACGGTACAGCTGAACGGGCTCGGGCGGTGCGCCTGGGCGGCCCGAGCACGGTGGGGCCGGCCAGGTTGCCTCCTGCGCTCCTGGCCCAGCAGGGTGGCTCAAAGCCGGGGTTTCAGCGGGCAGGCTCGAGCCCGAAGCAGGAAAGGAGCCGGGACCGGTCGGTCTTGCCAGACGAAGTGAGTGGTAGTTCATCGACGAAGTGCACCTGGTCCGGGACCATCGTCAGAGGCAAGTGCTGGCGCAGTCCTTCGAGGAGGCGCCCCGGCTCGTGAGAGCCCTCCGGCGCACTCCGGTCCGCTACGACGAAGGCAGCGATACCGTGACGGCCGTCGAGGCGGAACAGGGCGCAGACCGCCGCCCTGACCCCAGGTAACTGCCCGAGGGCGCCGGCAACCTCGCTGAGCGAGATGCGAACGCCGTTACGTTTGACCACGTCGTCGACGCGTCCTGCGTAGAAGTACAGCCCGTCGGCGTCCCGGAAGACGAGGTCGCCGGTCCTGTAACAAAGGCGCCCCGCCACGACGGTGTCGGTGAGCACGGCTCGGCTCAGTGTGGCGTCCCCCCAGTAGCCGGCCATCAGCTGGCGGCCCGAGATGTAGAGCTCACCGACCCTGCCGTCCCCAACCTCGGCGCCGGCCCCGTCCACGACGTGGAAGCCGACCCCCTCGTTGGGCGTGCCCAGGGGTACGCGGCCTGAGCCGAGCGCCTCGACCGTGACTTCGAAGCACGTGACCGAGATCGTGCACTCGGTGGGGCCGTAGAGGTTGAAGATCCTGAGCCGGGGGACGGCTGCCCAGAGCTTGCGCAGATCCGAGGCGATCAGTTCCTCCCCGCCCAGGCCCATGACGGCCAACCTGCTGTCCGCTAGGCGCCCCAGGTGCCGGCTGGCCAGCAACAGTCGCAGGTAGCTCGGCGAAAAGGTGGTGTGCGTGATGTCCTGCTGCAGGACCGTGTCGAAGAACGGCCGTAGGAACAGTAGTTCCGGGCGGCGCGGTATGACCAGCAGGCCCCCCGCGTGCAGAGTCGAGAACAGGTTCGAGTAGGAGCCGTCGAAGTGGAAGGCCGAGACCGCGAGTGAGCGGCTCGAGGGCCCGTAGCCGAGCGAACGCGCCGATTGGCCCACGGACCAGGACATCGCTCCACGCGAGATGCTCACCCCCTTGGGTGCCCCGGTCGTGCCGGACGTGTAGATGATGTACGCCAGTCGATCGGGGGAGGTGGCCGATGGCCCGGGGCCGGGGGCGTACTGCGCTCCCAGTTCGAGCAGCTGCTCGTAGGCCAACCACGTCGGTGCCGGCACTTCTGGTGCGGTGGGCACTTCTGGTGCGGTGGGCACCGCCGGCGCCGGCGATGCGGCAGGTCTGGGCGGCGCCGAGGTTGCAGCCTCGGAGGTCGCCCGGGTCACGACAACCCGCGGCGAGCAATCCGCCAGGGCGCGCTTGGCCCGGGCCTCCGGGTCCTCCACGGATATGGGCACAAACGGTGCGCCCAGCCACATGCACGCGAGTGCGGTCGTCACGAACGCCACAGAGTTCTCGATACGCAAAGCGACGCGGTCGCCACTGAGAACGCCCGCCGCCCTCAGCCCGGCTGCCAGGACGGCGACCCTGCGGCCCAAGGTGGCATAGTCGAGCGACTCCTCCGGCCCCAGTAGGGCCGGCGCCGACGGCCGGGCCCGGGTGTGCCGGATGACCACGGACAGGAGGTCGTCGTCGGGCGTCGTGGCCCTTTCGGCCTGGTCGGGAGCGGCTTGGTCGGGCTCGGACTGGTAGGGCTGGTCGCGGCCGAGCTCGGCTTGCCCCGCCGGTGTGGCGCCTTCTGGCTGGTCGATGTTGCTCGCGATGCGCCCAAAACTACTGGCTGCGCGTGCGCAGGGGCTAACGGTGTACTGTCAGCGTTCGGATTTCCTACCACTGCGCCGTCTGGCAGCCTTACTCCGCTTGGCTGGTAGAACCGTGAAGGTGATGCAGGGTGACTGACGTAGCTCTTGTCGGACTGGGCCCGTGGGGCTTGTGTGCCTTGGAGCGCTTCATCGACGCGGCGCGCCGTGCTCCACTGGCCGGCCTGACCCTGCACATCATCGAGCCTGGGCGTCCCGGCGGGGGGGTGTTCTCCGCCGACCAGCCCGACTACATGGTCCTGAACACCCCGTGCGGGCAGCACTCGATGTACCCGTTCCCCGAGTTGCCCGGGGAGCGCCGTCTTGGGACCGGCTTTTTCGAGTGGGCCACCGGCCGCGGCTACAGGTGGCGGGGCACCGACTGCGTCACGCAAGGGCCGGGCGAGCCGGTGGGCCCGCACGACTTCCTCCCCAGGCGGCTGATGGGCGAGTACCTGGAGTGGGCCTACGAGGTCCTCGTCGAAGAGGCGCCAGCCAATGTCAGGCTGGTCCGTTACCGTACGGTGGCTACCGACATCGAGCCACGTGGCGACGGCGAGCTGGTGCACCTGCGCAATGGTGAGGTTGTTTTCGCAGACCACGTGCTGATCACGGCCGGGCACATGCAGGAGACCGACGCCGGCCCCGCCGCAGCACCCGCCGGCACGGCCAGCCCGTACCCTGTGGAGAGTTACCTGAACAACCTGCGCCCCGGACAGAGGGTGGCCATCGAAGGCATGGGCCTTGTGGCCCTGGACGTCGTCACGGCCATGACGATCGGGCTCGGCGGTCGTTACACCGACGAAGG
>JAKACE010000142.1:0-4707 GCA_021821705.1 Actinomycetes bacterium
CCCGTCCTGGTACACGTTCCCGGTAGCCTTCGCGTGGTAAGCCCAGGTGCCGGCCTGCGTGTAAGGCACCCTCTTCGCCGATGGCGCCCAAGCTGGCCTGGTGAAGGACACGGCACCCAGTGCCAGGCTCCCGAGGGCGAGCAGCGACACCACCGAGGCCGCCACCTGGCCGGGCAGGCCCATTACGCCCATGACCGCGCCACCGCTACCTGGGCCGCGGCTGGGGGCGCTGCGCGGCGTAGCCCCGTGCGAACCCCCCTTGTCGCGTGCACCGGCCTTCTTGTGCCTTCTGCGCCGCTTACCGGCTGAGGGCAGCAGCACCGTGCCGGCGGTCGCCGCTGACGCTGCGACCGCAGCCAACTGGCGCTTGCCGGGACTGGAAATCAGGCTCCCGACCTTGGGCAGGTGGAGCCAGAGCTTACCGACGACGTCGGAGGGAGCGGGATGGTACGGGTCCACGAAGTGGTTGTTGTCACCCTTCATGTAGAAATGGCCTCCTCGTTCGCCGATAATCCTGTGCAGTACGATCCCGAGCAGGGGGGCGCGGTAGCCTACTATCTCCCCAATTCGGTAGGCGCTGCTGGGGCGCAGGACCACCAGGTCTCCGGTGTGGAAGTTGGGCTCCATGCTGATCCCCGACGTCACCAGGTAGGTCGAGTCTCCCCCGATGGCCGCCGGTGCCAGGTTCGCCCAAAATATGCCCAGGCCCACCAGGATCGCAGCAGAAACCAGCGCGCCTTTCCAACTCCATGCTCTCATGTGACGCCCGCCCTCTATCGCCGGACCGGAAGGACGCCTCGACGGCGTCCTTCCGGTCCTTCAGCCGAAGACCTATTCCCTACTGTTACCGAAGGGTCAGTTGGCTGCGCTTATGTCCAGGTGGAACGCGCTGTTCACGGGAACCCAGCCGTTGTTGTTGGCCAGGTTGCAGACCCAGGCGTTGCTGACGGGGGTCGGGAGCACCCCGGACGCCCAAGCGTTGAAGTTACCGTTCTGGCTGTACCCGAGGGGGAAGCACTGGCCCCCACCAACATTCGTACTGGAGTTCTCCCAGAGAGACACCCCCACCTGCGTGGCCGGGTTGTTGAGGTTGAAGGCGATACCATCGATGACAGTGTTATCACCGTAGGTGACGGGTGAGGCTGCGGTCAGGTGGTAGTGGATATTGTAAGCGGTATAGCCGTTGATGGTGCCGACGCCCTCGCCTGCGAGGGAGGTGTTGACGTTGTTGCTCGCCGTGAAGGCATAAGCCGCCCCACCTCCCAGCGTTGACAGAAGTACAGCCGCCCCAACGATTTTCGGGATCAAGAACCTATGCAATTTTCCTCCTCGATGATCGAGAGGGTGACGCCAGAGCCGCGGTTGACACCCGGACGAGGTGCTCGGTAAAGGTACCTGGAGCACGTCTTCCTGCGTCGATCGCTCAGTGCCAGAACCCTCCCAGGGGGCCGGCTAATTTAGCCGACGAGTACCTGCAAGCGGGTGGGTTCGCCATTCACTCCCCGGGGCCCAGGCGACCACATTGGAGGTCCCGGTTCATCGCTTCGCTGGGCGCAGGGTAACACCCGTCGTGCACCAGTGCAATCGCTTAAGGCTCAACCTCCTGATTGGTTGGCTTGCTTGCCGCTTTGAGTGGCCGCGCCGTTACGACGCGTGTAACCACCTAACTGAGCCCGTGCGGTCTGTCCAATATGTCCGGTTTGCACGCAGGACCCCCGGCGCCTACGCTTCGCAGAAGCCGCTCTGACCGTTGGCCGCCTGGGCCCGATCACATAGCGCTCTGGCATCGGTCCTGCGCGGCCGAAGCGCCGTCGCAAAATGCCAGGCGGAAGTCTCAAACGGCTTACGCGCCCGGCTTGGTTAGGGTTCAGTAACAGGTGAGCTTGGGCACCCCGTCTGTCCCAACCTCCGGCGGTAAGCGCTGCGAAGGTGCAGCAGCCTGGGCTCGCACGGACTACCCGGCCGGTCGCCAGTGGTTCGGCCAGGACCGCTGACGGCACTCCGTCAGGTACGCGGGATGGGCCCTGGTGAGGGCGCGCCCGACGCCGCCACACGGAGCGTGGTCCTGCGCCGGCATCGTCCGGGCTGTCCAGGGGAGCGCCCGACGGCCAGCGGACAATACTCCCGGGCCTGTGTACCCTGGCCGGCGACCGGCGCCACCGCCGGAGGTCTGGCACAAGGAGCCGCGATGAGCCACAGGGTGAAGGGTGTTATTGCGCCGGGGAGAGGCCAGCCGACGCAGTTGACGGACATTTTGGTGCCGGCGCCTGGCCCAGGCGAAGCCCTGGTCAGGGTCCACGCCTGCGGGGTCTGCCACACGGACCTGCACTACCGGCAGGGCGGCATCTCAGACGACTTCCCCTTCCTGCTTGGCCACGAAGCGGCCGGTGAAGTCGAGGAGGTCGGGCCCGACGTGCACACGCTGGAGCCTGGTGCCTTCGTAGTGCTCAACTGGCGCGCCGTGTGCGGTCACTGCCGGGCGTGCCGCAAAGGTAGGCCTCAATATTGTTTCTCCACCGCCAACGCCACCCAGAAGATGACACTGCCCGACGGGGCCCCCCTGTCCCCCGCGCTCGGGATCGGAGCTTTCGCCGAGCTCACTCTGGTGGCAGCCGGGCAGTGCACGCCCGTGCCGCGGGTTAGGCCGGAGGCGGCCGGACTGCTCGGCTGCGGCGTTATGGCAGGGCTCGGGTCGGTGCTGCACACCGGGAAGGTGGCGCCCGGTGACAGCGTCGCCGTGTTCGGCTGCGGCGGTGTGGGTGCCGCGGCGGTTGCGGGGGCACGCCTGGCCGGGGCCACCACCATCGTCGCCGTGGACGTTGACGACCGCAAGCTCCGGTGGGCGACGGAGCTCGGGGCCACCCATACCGTCAACAGCACCCGTGACGACCCGGTCGAGGCGGTGAGAGCCGCCACCGGAGGCTTCGGGGCCGACGTCGCAGTGGAAGCCGTGGGGCGGCCGGAAGTCCTCCAGCAGGCCTTCTATGCGCGCGACCTGGCCGGCACCGTGGTCCAGGTCGGCGTCCCGACCCCTGACATGGCTCTGCCAGCCATCCCCATGATCGACTTCTTCGGCCGGGGCGGGGCGCTCAAGCCGTCCTGGTACGGCGACTGCCTGCCGAGCCGCGACTTCCCGATGCTCATCGACCTGTACCGCCAGGGCCGCCTCGACCTCGACCACTTCGTCACCGAGACCATCGGGCTGGGCGACGTCGAAGCCGCCTTCGACCGCATGCGCCGGGGCGAGGTCCTGCGAAGCGTGGTGACGCTGTGACCGGGCCGGCCGCCAGGATCGACCTGGTGACGACCTCGGGCACCTTCGAGCTGGACGGTGGCACCTGGGACGTGACCAACAACATCTGGCTCGTGGGAGACGACAACGAGGTCGTCGTGATCGATGCGGCGCACGACGCCGTCGCCATCCGTGAGGGCGTCGGGGGGCGCACCGTCAGGGCCGTCCTCCTCACCCACGGGCACAACGACCACATAAACGTGGCCGGCGAGCTACGGGCCCGTCTCGTGGCACCTGTACTGATGCACCCCGCAGACATGCCCCTGTGGGAAAGGGTCTACCCGCACGACGAACCCGACGGCCGCTTGGCCCACGGCATGGAGGTGGAGGTGGCCGGCACCAGGCTGAGGGTGCTCCACACGCCAGGTCACTCACCCGGCTCGTGCTGCCTGCTCCTGGAGGACGCCGAGGCCACCCCAGTACTGTTCTCCGGGGACACGCTCTTCCAGGGCGGTCCGGGCGCCACCGGGCGCTCCTACAGCGACCACCCGACGATCATGGCCTCGATCCGCGAGCAGCTGATAACCCTGCCCCCGTCCACCGTCGTGCACACCGGGCACGGCCCGAGCACCACCATCGGCGCCGAAGCGGCCCAGTTCGCCTGAGCCGGTGGCGGGCGGCACCGGCCGGCCCATCGGCTAGCGACCGGCGTACGAGGGGTACAGCACTTGGCCGTGGAAGGGAACCGCGTTGGGGCACCCTCTGCAGACCTCCGTCCGGTGCCGGGTACGGGGCCACACTAGGAAGCTGAGACAACACTAGGAAGCTGAGACAATCGTCTGGCGCTGCAGCCCGAGCCCGTCGATCTCGAGGCGGACCACGTCCCCGGGCGACAGGTAGGCAAAGCGGCCCGACAGGGCGACGCCCTCGGGGGTGCCGGTGTTGACCACGTCACCCGGCTCGAGCACCATGTATTGGGACAGGTCCCAGATGAGCTCGGCCACGCTGAAGATCATGTCCGCCGTTGTGGAGTCCTGACGGGGCTCGTCGTTGACAAAGGAGCGCAGTCTCAGATCCTGGAGGTTGCCCACGTCCTCGGTCGGTACGAGCCACGGCCCCAACGGGTTGAAGGTCTCGCAGGACTTGCCCTTGGACCACTGTCCACCGGAGCGCTCCGTCTGGAAGTCACGCTCCGAGACGTCGTTGCCGATCGTGCAGCCCGCGATATGGGCCAAAGCGTCGTCCGGAGAGCCCAGGTAGCGGCACCGGCGGCCGATGACCACCGCCAGCTCGACCTCCCAGTCTGTCTTCTGGCTGCCACGGGGGACGACGACGTTGTCGTACGGGCCGACAACGGTGTTCGGGTGCTTGAAGAAGACGATGGGAGCGGTCGGCGGCTCGGCACCGGACTCTGCGGCGTGGGCAGCGTAGTTCTGGCCGATGCATATCACCGCGCCCGGCCGGGCGACCGGCGG
>JAKACE010000142.1:4717-5644 GCA_021821705.1 Actinomycetes bacterium
TGTCGACCGGTTGCAGCCGCCCCGAGCCCAGGGCGGTGCGTACCTCGTCGATGCCGCCCCTGGCAAGGAAGGCCCCGTCGACATCGGCTCCGTCGAGTAGGCTCACCAGCGAGTAACAGTTAGCTCCCTCCATGACGGCGGGCCGTTCGCGACCCGGTTCTCCGATGCGGCACAGGTACATGTCTCGGGCTCCTATCCCTTGGTCATCTGGCCGGGTGCGCCCGGTGGCATGTTCGGTCCTTGGGCCCACCCAAGCCGCAGACCGGCGAGCTCGGCGTCCGCCTCGCCTGGGACGAGGGGCAGTCGGACGGCTTCCCCACGAGCAAGAGAGAGGTGGGTGGCAACGACGATCTCCAGCGCCTTGAACCCGTCGGCAGCTACCACGGAGGGTTGCTCCTGGCCCCGCACCACCTGCAAGAAGTGTTCCAGTTGAGGCATGTACCCGCCGAACTCCTCGTCGAAGACCAGCGTGCTGGCCATAACCGGCCGCCATGACTTCGCAGGCCCGGTCTCGCTGTCGTACACGACGAGCTCGAGTACGTCGTCCACCACGAGCCAGGACCCGTCGCCGTGAACCTCCACCCGGAGCCAGGGCTTGAGGCTGAGAGCGTTTGAACTGGTGAACACCTGTGCCATGCTGCCACCCTCGAAGTCCAGGCCCACCATGGCCTGGCGGCACGGGTAGGGATGCCTGGCCGCCCCGCGGCCCAGCCCACGGGCGTGGACCAGGCTGGCGTCGCCCAGGAAGTAGCGGCACAAGTCGAACAGGTGCACCGTGGCCCCCTCGAACAGGTCCACGTAGTTGTAGCCCAGGCTCATGCGGCCCAGCCCCGACAGCGGAGCCGAAAAGCTTCCGGACGCACCGACCACCCCCCTCGCTCGACGGAAGGGCGGCGAGAACCGGAGGTTGCACACAGGCATGACGGT
>JAKACE010000143.1 GCA_021821705.1 Actinomycetes bacterium
GTCCACGAAGTCGAGGACCTGCTCCTGGCGCTCTGCCCTCTTGCGAGAGGCGGAACGCTCGGCCACCGTGCTCATGAGCTCACCTTCGGGAAGTACTGGTTGTCGCCGCCGCGGTTCCAGAAGCCCGGGCCGATCGGCTGGTAGAAGTCGTGCTTGGCATAGAGGTAACCGTCGGCCCGGACACCCAACGGGAGCTGGGGCAGCGGCCTCGGAGCGGGGCCGAACACGGGCTTGCAGCCCTGTAGTACGTCGAAGGTCGACTGGTGGCAGGGGCAGATCAGCTGCATCGACAGTACGTTGAACAGGCTCACGGCACAGCCGGCATGGGTGCAGATCTTGGAGAAGCAGACCATGCCGTTGGCCCCGGACTGCACCTCGAAGCCCTGCTCGCCGTAAGGCTCCTGCACCGCCGCCGCGCCTATGTTGAGGAGCACCGCCGGGGAAGCGGCGTCGCCGATGTAGCCCTCGGGGAAGACGGTCAGCAGCCCGTCCACCATGACGTCCGAGACGTGCACCGGGCGGTTGTCCTCGGTGACGAGGCGGGCGCCCGGGTACCACTTGGTGTGGTAGAGGTACCGGCCCGGGCGGGGCCCGAGCGAGGCCAGCGGCCACAGGGCGGCGATGCCGAAGATGCCGCCCACGGGCACCAGGACCTTCTTCACCAGGAAGCCGCGGCGCGACATCATGGCGTCCGTGCCCCGGGAGAGCGATGCGACCACGGCCGCCCGCTCCTGCGAACTGGACACGTGGTGCCCACGGCTGGCGGTGATGTCGTGGCCCGGCAGGAGGAACCGCGCCCACAGCACGAGGCCGGTACCTAGCGCGCCGGTGGCCCCCACGAGCAGCCCACCCTCGATCTGGGTCTGGCCGCCCGTCCAGTAGACGACCATCAGGGCCACGCCGCAGATGGCCGTGATGCCCCACAGGCCGGCGATCAGGTACTCCATGCGCCGCGCCCTCCATGGGTCGTCGCGCAGCGGGTACCAGGTGTCGTCCTGGTCGGGGGGTACGTCGTCCGGCCACGGGGTGCCGGCACCGGCGCCTTCCTCGGGACCGTGGGTGCCGGTGACGATGCGGGGGTGCTTGGTTGCTGTCACTTGCCTAGCCTCGGTTACCGATCAGTCGGGACACCACGAGCAGGATGCCCAAGCCGAAGATGATTGCCACGAACCCCTCGGGGACGGGCCCGAAGTGGGCGATGCCCAAACCTCCCCGGTCGGGGGCGGTGCTCAGCCAGTGGACGTAGTCGGCAATGGCGGCAACCTGCTGGTCCGTGAACTGCCCGGGGCCGAAGTTTGGCATTGGCCGCGGCCCGACACGTATGGCCTCTGCGACCTGGGTGGCGGTCGCCTCCCGCAGGCTCGGGATGACGTAACCCTTGCTGAGCATCCCACCCGAGCCCGAGGCGTCGTGGCACTGGGCACAGTTGAGCAGGAAAAGCTGGTTGCCCTCCGACAGCGTCGGGCACTCCGGGCCCTGCTTCTTACAGGCGGCGACCACATTGGGGATGCTCGGCCCGGGCGTGCCATGGGCCACGTCGACGGCGTTGACGTAGGCGACTATCTGGGCGATCTGCTTGGGGCTGAAATAGGGCTTGTGCCGTACGGGCTGGGCCCTGGGCGAGTTCAGAGGCATGCGGCCCGTCGACACGAAGAAGTCGACGGCGGCCGGGCCCACGCTGAGCAGGGCCGGGGCGCTGCCCCCGACGGCGCCCATCCCGTGACAGGACGAGCAGTGCAGGTTGAACAGGACGTTGCCCGCCCTTATGTCCGCCGGTTTGGTGGACACCGGCACCGTCCAGCGCACGGGGGTGCCCGCCTGGGCAGGCCCGGCCCAGGACAAGACGGCGAAGAGGGCGACGGCCACAGCGATCAGCGCCAGCGGGCCGCCGAGGGCCCGGCGGTGCACCGCGTCGAAGGGGCGCCGCCAGCCGGCGACGGGTGAGGGCGCTTCGCTCATTTTGTCCCCGGGAGGAGGAAGATCATGGCGTACAGGGCGATCCAGACCACGTCGACGAAGTGCCAGTAGTACGAGAGCATCTCGACGTGGGGAGCGCTCCGGTGACCCCCGAAGCGTATGCGGGGGTTGGTCGAGCGCAGGTACATGAAGACCATGGCGGCCAGGCCGCCCAGCACGTGGAGGAAGTGGATACCCGTGAGGACGTAGAAGCCGCCGCTGTAGGCGCTCTGCTGCAGGGAGAAGTTGCGGGTCATGTAGTCCACCACCTGCATACCCTCGAACACCGCTCCCAGCGCCCACGTGAACGCCAACCAGGCCCGGAACCCGGCCAGGTTGTTGCGGTGGACCTCCCGCACCGCCAGCTGCATGGTGCCCGAGGACGCCACCAGCACGATGGTGGCGACACCCACGGTCGGGATGTCCACCTTGTCGTGGAACGGCGGCCACACCGGCGTGGCGGCCCGAAGGGTGAGGAAGGCGGCGAACAGACCACTGAAGAACATCAGCTCCGACGCGAGCCAGACGATGGTCCCGACGTTCACCAGCGCCGGCCGGTAGTCGCCGGGGTGCAACGGCTTTGCCGGGTGCGCAGGTGGAGACGTCGTTGCGCTGATTGCAGTCATGACCCTTACTTTCTACACAACAGGGGGCTGCCTATCCCAATCAGCCTAAGAGGAACCGTTCGGGGGCCCTGTACCAGCCCGGACGGAGGGCCGTACCGCCACCGACCAGGCCTCCCGGCCGGTTGCCCTACGCTGTGCGGGTGCCTCGAAAGCCAGCCTCCGGCCCTCCCGACGGCCCTCCAGGCCCGGCGCCGGTGAGCGCCCCTGGCCACGCCGCGCCGCCCAGCGCCCCGGGCCAGGTCGCGCCGCCAAGCGCCCCGGGCCAGGTCGCGCCGCTCAGCGCCCTGGGCCACGCCACGGCCTACGGCTACGAGGATCCCGATGCCGGGGTGCTCGAGGCCTTCGCCAACCCCTCGCCGGCCAGGACCTGGGCCGTATCGCTGCTCTGCGAGGAGTTCACGACCCTTTGCCCGGTCACGGGCCAGCCGGACTACGGTCGCCTCCACATCGACTACGTGCCGCTGGACCGCTGCGTCGAGAGCAAGAGCCTCAAGCTGTACCTGGTGCGCTTCCGCAACCACGGCACCTTCCACGAAGCCTGCGTCAACCGCGTGGCCGACGACCTCTACGCCCTTCTTGCCCCCCTCTACCTGCGGGTCTACGGCGACTTCGCCCCCAGGGGCGGTATAGCCATAAAGCCACTGGCGGTGCGGGAGGCGGACGGCCTCGACGAGGGGGCCCGCGAACGGTGCCTGTCGGTGCTCGACCAGGCCCTGCGCGTCGGCGGGAGGTTGCATGGCGCCTGAGCGCTCCGGCTTGCGGCGCCCGATGCCCGGGCGGCCCCGTCGGCCCGGGCGGGCCGGACAGGTCGATCAGGCCGACCAGGCCGGTCAGGCCGATCGGACCGGTCGGGCCGGACCGGACAGGCACAGGGCGGCACTGGCGACGGGGATGTTCGTGCTGTACGTGGCCTCGATCGCCGGTGCCAACTGGATGATCTCCCACGTGGGCCGGCCCGTCTCGGGTGCCCACGTGCTACCGGTGTGGCCGGGCCTCTACGCCCCGTCGGGCGTGTACCTGGCTGCCAGCACGTTCGTGGCCAGGGACCTGCTTCAGCGCCTCGCCGGCATCAGGGCCGGCCTGGCGGCCATCGTCCTGGGCGCAGCGGTGTCGTGGGCTGTATCTTCGAGCACGCTGGCCCTGGCTTCGGGCGCCACCTTCGCGCTATCGGAGAGCTGCGACTTCCTCGTCTACACCCCACTGCAAGCTCGCCACTTCCCCTTCGCCGTGGCCGGCTCTGGCCTGGTCAGCGACCTCGTCGACTCGACGGTGTTCCTGACGCTCGCCGGGATACCCCTGGCCGCGGCCCTCCCAGGGCAGCTCGTGGGCAAGGCATGGGTCGTCATCGGCGGCGGTGTCGTCGCCGGTGCTCTCAGGCGTGTCGGGCCGTTCCGCTCGTCTCCTCAGCGACCCTTGCTGGCGGCTGCTCCGGGTAGCTGACCCGCCACAGGCACAGGCCATGGGGTGGGGCGATCCCGCCGGCGGCGGCGCGCTTGGCGGCACGCAGTATGCCGAGCACGTCCCCGGCCCGGCGCCTGCCCTCCCCCACCTCCACCAGGGTGCCGACGACCGAACGGACCATCTGGTGGCAGAAGGACTTGGCCTCGATCTCGAACCTGAGCCCGTAGTCGCCCAGCTCGTGCCACTCCGCTCTCAGCACCCGCCGGACGATAGGCCCGGCAAGGCCCTTGACGGCATGGCAGAACGAGCTGAAGTCGTGCTCGCCAAGCAGCGCGTCCGCCGCCGCCTGCATAGCCCGCAGGTCGAGGCGCCTTCCCACATGCCACGAGATGCCGGCGGTGAACGGGCTCGGCCATGGCGAACAGTCGAGGGTGTAGCGGTAGGCCCGGGACAGTGCCCAGCGCCGGGCGTCGAACCCGGCTGGCGCCCACGCCACCTCTCGCAGCACGACCCGCGGAGCCAGCATCCGGTTGGCCGAGCGCTGCAGGCGCGCCAGGTCCGTGCCGGCGGGCAGGTCGAGGCTCACCACCTGGCCCCAGGCGTGGACGCCGGCATCGGTACGCCCGGCGCAGGTGAGCTCGACGGGCTGGCGGACGACCCTCGAGATGGCCTCGGCGAGCGTGCCGCCCACCGTATGCACCCCGGGTTGGGCGGCGAAACCGTGGAAGGTGCACCCGTCGTAGGCGACAAGCAGGCGTGCCCGGGCAACGGGCGGGAGGTCCGGGGACGCGGGCGTCTCCGGGCCGGTCCCGATAAGGGGGCCCGAGCCGCCCTGCCCCTGGGGGCCGAGGCTCAGACGAGCTCGATCCGAGCCATCGGCGCGTTGTCGCCGTGGCGCGGGCCCAGCTTGAGGATGCGCGTATAGCCGCCGTTGCGGTCGGCGTAGCGGGGCGCTATCTCGGCGAAGAGCTTGTGCGCCATGTCCTTGTCACGGATGAAGGCCACCACCTGGCGCTGGTGGTCGACTCCGCCCTTCTTGGCCTTGGTCAGCGTCTTCTCGAACACAGGGCGCAGAGCCTTGGCCTTGGCTTCGGTGGTGACCAGGCCCTCAGCTGCTATGAGGGAGGCGACGAGGTTGCCCATCATGGCCTTCTGGTGGGCGGCGTCGCCGCCGAAGCGACGGCCCCTCTTGGGACGACCGGGTACTCCAGACATTGTTTACTGCCCCTGCTTGCCGCGAAGCGAGAGCCCTCGCTCGTCGAGTTTTTGTAGGACTTCGTCGAGGGACTTCTGGCCGAAGTTGGTGATGGCCAGCAGGTCGTCCTCGGTCTTGGAAACCAGCTCCCCGACTGTGTTTATCTGCGCCCGCTTGAGGCAGTTGCGGGGGCGCTCCGAGAGGTCGAGGTCTTCGATGGGCAGGTCGAGGTCCGGCGAGCCGGTACCCGTACCGGCCACCTCCCCCAGGACCAGGCCCTGGGGCGCCTCGCTCATATCGGCCACCAGGCCGAACAGCGACCGCAAGGTGCTACCGGCGGAAGCCAGTGCCTCGCGGGCGGTTATCGACCCGTCGGTGGTGATGTCGATCACCAGCCGGTCGTAGTTGGTCGACTGCTCGACACGGGCCGGCTCACCCGAGAACGACACCAGCCGGAT
>JAKACE010000144.1 GCA_021821705.1 Actinomycetes bacterium
GGGCGCGGCTGCCCTTCCCCGCCAGCCCCCAGCCCTACGCCTTTGACTCCGTCTCCTGCTGGGCCCCCACCTCCTGCCTGGTCGACGGGACGGAGGAGGCGGGCGGGCTGGAGAGCTCGAGCGGGTCACCGTACTTCCTCTCCACGTCCGACGGGGGGGCCACCTGGACCGTTCACGTTGCGCCGGAGACCATGCCGTTCGTCCCGTCCATCGACTGCGTTGACGCCAGGACGTGCTGGCTGTCCGGCCCGAGCGGTGCCGGCACCACATCCGACGGCGGTGCTTCGTGGACCGTGCGCTGGTACGGGTCGAGGTTCACCCTCTCGGCCATTTCGTGCCCCAGCGCCAAGGAGTGCCTCGTGGGCGGCGCTTTCCCATCTCTGGCGGAGGACCACCTTGGCGCTTTCATCGTCACTTCTTCCAACCCGATGGGGGTGCTGGTCCGCTTGGGGCCTGATGGCAGGTACTCGGCCATCGGTACCAGCGACCCATCGGTGTCAGGGTTCACCGGCCTGTCGTGCAGCGAGGCCAAGTGCCTCGCCACCGCTCAGACTGTCAGCGGCAACCAGCCCACCGTGCTGCGCCTTGACCCCACCGGCCACAACGCCCCGTCCGCCCTCACTTTGCCGAGCGGTGTGCAGTCCCTCGCCGGAGTGGCCTGCCCCGACGCCGGAGGGTGCCTGGTCACCGGCAAGGTCGGGGGCCAACCGGCGCTCCTGCGCCAGTCCGGGAAGAGGTGGTCGAGCGTGGCGCTGCCCTACGGCACCCAGAGTGTCGGCCCGGTGAGCTGCCCCAACTCGGAGCGCTGCTACGTGCTGGCCGTCAGTGGCGGGCCCGAACTGCTGGCGGCGTCGCTAGGCCAGGGGCAGCCGGAGTGGCGGTCGGTGGTGCTGCCAGCGGGCGTTTATGGCCTCACGGCTCTCGGCTGCCCCGCAGCGTCGTCGTGCTGGGTGGCCGGGCAGTTCTCACCGGACGGCTCTGGGCCATCGGGCTCCACGGCATCCACCTCGCCCGAGGTCGAAGTGTTCCGTGCCATTCATGTGCACTTCGCGCCCGGTTCGCTCAGCACCACCCTCACCACCGCGGCACCCACCACCACCGCGGCACCCACCACCACCGCGGCACCGACCACCACCGCGGCGGCACCGACCAGCACAGCGGCGGCACCGACCAGCACCACCTCGACGACTTCCGCCCCCTCGCCAGCCGCCCTGACGTCCGCCGCTGGTTGGGTCGCCGAACCCATCCCAGCCGGCGTCACAGGCGTCGTGTCCATCGCCTGCCCCTTCACGCGAGCCTGCTACGCGGTCGTCACGCTGTCCAACGGCGGCCAGGCGCTGCTCGGCGCCGGCAAAGTGGGGCCGCTCGTCCAGGGCCGGGTCGCCCCGCCGACGACGGCGTGAGGGTGGCCGTTGCCGGCGAGCCCCGGGGCGTCTTTGCGGCCGTGGGCTCCGCACCACCTGAGCCGGTCCAGCGCCGGGGCTCAGCCGGCAGGACGCGCCGAAGCCCGGGCCACTTTGGGCGGCCCGGGCCAGCACACGGCTCATGCTGCCGGCCGCCTCAGCACACGGGGATGGGGGGGCTGTACCTGCCGACATTGGGTGTGGTGGTGTACCAGTCCGAGATATAGGTCCCGTTGGCCAGCTTGTCCCAGACGTTGCTCCTGGCCACCCAAGATCCCATGGTCTGGCACTGGATTTCGATGGTGGCGTGATCGGGCAGCGAGCCCACGACCTGGTCGGTGGTCGCCGGCCCGGTGTGCTCGGCCAGCCCGGAGATCCCGACTACCTGGTAGGCGTAGTAGGTCGGGCCGGGCGTAGGCACCGGTGCCCCCGAAAAGCCGGTGACCCACTGGAACTGGTTGTATAGCCCCTCGAAGTTCATCACTCCGCCGTTGACGCTGATGTTGTCTACGCCGCCAGCCGACCCGTTCTCGTCGAGCACCGAGATCGTGCCTGTCCCCCCGTTGAGGTTGACGCTCGTCACGACCGCGACATGGCCGACCTCGTCGCTGGAGCTCCACATGCTGATGATCGCCCCAGGGACGAGCGTGCCCGTGTACCGGTCGGTCGTGCCGGTTAGGCCCGAAGGGTACACGGGGTACTGGGGGTAGTCGGCGTGGATGTAGTACGCGAGGTCGCTGGCATTGGGCTGGACAGGGGGGCGGTACCCGGTCGCATAGTAGAAGTACCGCGCTGCGAGCTCGTAGCACTGAAAGCCCACGGAGTCGAGCTCGACGCCGTTGTAGCTGACGTTGCCCTGCATGTTGTTGGGGTAAGCGTTGCCGCAGGCGGCCACGCCGTCGTAGGTGTGGCCCATATAGGGCGCGCCATGCGAGGCACAGAAACTGGGGCCCGCCCAGTCCGACGACCAATTGGGGCTGGCGGACGCGGTGCCTGCGGTGCCAATAGCCACGGCGGCAAACGCCAGCGAGCCGATGGTGAGGGGAGCCAGTACGCTTGCTGCAAGCCGGCTAAAAAGGGACTTGGTGTTGGTTTCGGTGGCGCTCATCTTGTTTTCTCCTCTGTCCCCGAGGGCCGCATTTCGGTCCCGGCACTAATTACGATAAATGAGGGCCGCTCCGCGCGAAAAGGGGGAGTTAGAGGTGGTCGTGTAGGTAGTCTTGGGGGCCCGGAGTGAGGCCACACAGACCGTCACGGGGTAGCGTCGCCGTCGCCGAGGTGGTGGTCTTCGAGTTCGGGGGCTTTTGGATGCGCGGCCTTCTATGCTGACTCAGCGGTTATGATGCTGTAACATGTCATGACCGTCACCATCGCCCGCCACCCGGTACCCCACAGCCAGGGTGATGCACCCTGGTCTATAGCGACTATTGACATTGGTCCAGGGTCTAGGACTAGATCCTACGTAGGACGACTAACGCCAACTCGACTGCGAGCAGTGGCAACCCCCACCATTTCTTCGACGAGGCGCACCGGCTGTTCTCGACCTCCTATCCGTCGGGAGATCTTCTCTCGAGATGGTCCGAACTCCCATCAACTCGAGCGAAAAAGGAGCCCCTCGCTGCTCTGCAGGAGCGGCGATAGCCTCGGTCCCCTCGGCAAGGCAACTGACATGCACGAGCTACCACGAAGTTAGCAGCCGTGTAGCATCTACGTATGGACAACAAGCGGAGGCTGTCAGCCTCGGTCGATGCCGAGCTTCTCCAGGTCGCAGAGGCGGCCGTAGACGAGGGCCGAGCGGGCAGCATCAGCGCTTGGGTCAACGACGCCATGCATATCAAGGCGGAGCACGACCGTCGCATGCAGGCGCTCGACGCGTTCCTCTCCACCTACGAGGCCGAGCACGGCGTGATCACCGACGCAGAGATCGACGCAGCGGTCCACCGGGCCCGTTCACGGGCGACTGTAGTCCGGTCGACGCCTGCCAAGCGGACCAAGGCCCGACCGGGTGCGGCGTGAGCTTGCTCCTCGACGCCGGGGCCTTCATGGCTGTCGAGCGCGGTGACCGGGACGTCATCGCCCTGATAAAGCGCGAACGGCTGGCGCAACGCGTACCGCTGAGCCACGGCGGCGTCGTCGCCCAGATCTGGCGAGGAGGGTCAGCTCGTCAGGCCGAGGTCGCACGCCTGCTGAGAGGTGTCGATGTCAGGGCACTCGACGAGGAGCTGGGCAAGAAGGCTGGGGCTCTCCTGGGCAAGACCGGGGCCGCTGACGCAGTCGACGCTGCTCTGGTCTGTCTCGCCACCGACGGCGATGACATAGTCACGTCCGATCCCGGGGACCTTAGGAGCTTGGCCGAGGCCGCGGGTGTCCACGTCGACCTCGTCCCGCTGTAGCCGCGTTCAGCCATCCGTGGCTTGGTTGTCAGCTACTCAGGCGGCAGGGCCCGAGCGGGGGTGCCGTCCCCCCAGCACTTCAGCGCCCGCGGGCCCGGCGTCGAACCTTCGGGCTGGCCCTGACGACGGCCCGCACGGCACCGCGGGGAGGGCACCGCGACCGCGGCGCCGGCTGGCGGAGGGAGCCGATCAGTGCGTCGATGCTCTGGTCCAGTCGTTCCCGGTCGATGCCTGCCCGCGACACCAACGAAGCTCCCTGGAACGCGATCTGCAGGAGCAGAGCCTGCGCCTCCGGGGTGGCGGTAGCAACCACCTCTCCCCTGGCCTGAGCGCGACGTAGTGCGTCGCTCACCACCTCGACGAACCCGTCGTAGGCGGCGGCGACAAGCGCCTTGGCGGCATCGGCGCCGGGAACGAGCTCCTCCGGCGGCTGAGCAGCCGACAGCCAGCCGTCCCCGAAACGGTGCCCATGACAAGCAGCGTAGACCCAGCCGCCCGGGGTCCCCGCCGCGAAGGGGCTCCGCCGGTAGCATCCACGCCCATGGCAGTAGACAAGATGAGCGTTTCCTTCGACGCCGAGCTGGCTCGCGGGATCCGTGAGTCGGCAGGCAAGGCGGGGTTGGCGGTGTCCACCTGGCTCGCCGAAGCCGCCGCCGAGCGGCTCCGCCAGGAGGCCCTGGGCGCCGCTCTCGAAGCCTGGCAGTCCAGGTTCGGGTCGCTCGAAGCAGACGAGCTGGTACAGGCCTCGTCTCTCCTGGGCCCGCAGCACGTCACGGTCCCCGGCTCCGCCGCCGCCGGGACCGCCAGCGCTCGCATGCCCGAGCCCGGCGTACCCGGGTACCGCTGATGGCCCTGCTGCTGTCGTCGGCGGCCCTGGTCGCCTACAGGCGCGGGGACCGCTCCGTCGGCTCCCTGGTGGCCGTCGCCAACCGTGCCCGCACGCCTGTCCTCACGTCGGCAGCGTGCGTGGCCGAGGCATGGGAGGCGGCCGACGGCAGCGGGGGCGTGCTGGGCCGGCTGCTCGAGGGGGTGCGCCAGGAACCTCTCGATGCCCGGGGGGCCACCGCTGCAGCCGAACTGTGCGAGGAAGCAGACATGGGCGGCACCGACCTGGCCCACCTGGCCCTGCTGGCCCGCCACCACGACAAGGTGGTCGTGGACGACGTCGAGGGCATGGAGCGCCTGCTCCGCACGAGAGGGACCGGAGCACAGGTCCTGGCCTGCCCGGGCGCCGGTTTCAAGTGAGACGAAGATCACTGAGGTTACTTCGCCGTCCTACTACCTGAGGGGCCCCTCACGGCGCGACGATGTACGGGTGATCTTCGACGGCATATCCCATCAGCTGCCCGACCTGGACCCCACGGAGACCGAGGAGTGGGTCGACTCCTTCGATGCGGTCCTCCAGGCCCACGGTAAAGGACGGGCGCGCTTCCTGCTGATGAAGCTCCTGGAGCGGGCCAAGGAGACCCAGGTCGGCTTCCCGGCCACGGTGTCCACGCCCTACGTCAACACCATCCCGCCCAACCGGGAGCCATGGTTCCCCGGCGACGAGGACATCGAGCGTCGGATCAGGGCCTTCATGAGGTGGAACGCCGCCGTCATGGTGGTCAGGGCCAACCACATGGCCGACGGGATCGGTGGCCATCTCGCCACTTTCGCCTCGTCGGCAGCGCTTTACGAGGTGGGCTTCAACCACTTCTTCCGGGGCAAGGACGGTGGGCCAGGAGACCAGGTCTTCTTCCAGGGCCATGCCGCCCCGGGCATCTACGCCCGGGCCTTCCTGGAGGGCCGTCTGACCGAGGGCCAGCTGGAGCATTACCGCATGG
>JAKACE010000145.1 GCA_021821705.1 Actinomycetes bacterium
GCGGCGCGAAGCCGGCGCCGCACCTTCCGCCGCTGTGACCGGACGCAGCGAAGCCGAACTGACCGGGGAACTGGGCGAGCTGAGACGTGCGCTCGAGAGAGGCGAGGTGCGACCGGAAGAGTTCGAGCTTCGCCGCGACGAGATCCAAGTGCAGTTGGAGAGGTTCCTCTAGGCCGCAGGTTGTACACCGTTGGGCTTGCGATCTCGCGTTACACTACGCGATCGCCATGATGCCCTCGGACGCTGCAGAGATCGAGGACGACGGGCCCGGGGACCGTGCCGAGACGTCGTTCCTCGATGCCCCGGCGGTGGATCTGGTCTACATGCCCGGCTCCCCGCCCCGCTACGGGACTTTTGCCGTGTACGTCCCGTCCGACCATGTCGCCCCCTCTGGGGCGCAATGGAGTGGGGGGCCTTCGGGCCACGAGGCTTCGTTCCCCGGGTTGCCCAAGCCGTCCGACGGCGAGTACTTCAGTGGGGGGGTGCAGATCGTGGCACCCAGCCCCCGGGTGCTCCGGCGACGGGAGGCGCCGGCCCACGACGTGGCCATGGCCGACGCCCTGGCCTGGCTGGTGGACCTCGGGGAGCCCTGGAGGTCCCGGCCGTCGATCGCGGCGTGGAGCGGAGCGGTGGTGGCCGGGCTGGGACTTTTGGCCCAGGGTCGGCTCTTTCCGGCGGTCACCCCCGACGGGTGGGACGCGTGGCGAGCCGGACCGCTGGGCCCAGACGACAAAAACCTGCTCGAGCGGGTCGCCGCATCGCTGCCGCCAGCAGCGCACTGCCTGCCGGTCGGCACCCGCTCGCCGCTACGGGTCATGTCGCCCGAGTTCGCGGTACGGGCGCTTTGGGACGCCATGGCCGACTTCTTGGTCCGGACCCGGGCGGCGCCTGCCGTGGCCGGCGGGGAACTCTTCGCTGCCGAGGTCGCCGGCGACGCCGAGCATGTGGCACCGTGGCTGGCCGACGCCGCCCGGCAACCAGAGGGGCGCGCCCGCCTGGGGCTACGGGTCGTCCTCGACGCAGCGGCTCACCCGCGCTATGAGGACGGCGGAGAGGAAGGTGAGCACGCTCCCGAGCTGGAGCCGAGCCCCGTAGCGGTGGTGCAGATGACCTCGGTGCTCGATCCGAGCCTCGTGGTCGACGCTGCCGACCTGTTGGCGATGCCGGCGTCTGTCGTGTCGCGCCTCGACCCCGATGCCGAGGCCAACCTGCTACTCGGCCTCCGGCGCGGCTCGCGGGTATGGGCCCCGCTCGGCAGGCTGTTGTCCGAACGGGTGCCCGCCGCCCTGCCTCTGTCCGATGACGAGGTGGAGGACCTCCTCGCCGACGGCGGCGCCGCTCTGTGCTCGGTCGGGATCGACGTGCTCTGGCCCTCGGCTCTGATGTTCGAAGGGCTGAGCCTGCAGGTGGCGGTGTCGTCACCGCCGGGGGACGAGCAGGGCGCTTTCTCCTTGGAACAGATGGTGAGCTTCGACTGGCGGGTGGCCCTGGCGGGCAGCGCGTTGTCGGCAGAGGAGATCGAGCATCTGGCCGAGGCGAAGAGGTCGATCGTCCGTCTGCGGGGCAAATGGGTGCACGTCGACGCGGCCCTCATCGCCCGGGCCCGACAGCGGCGGGAGCGGGCGATGTCGACGGTGGAGGCCCTTGCCGCCGTAATGGCCGGGCAGATATGGGTTGACGGCCACACCGTGCCGGTCGTGGCCGAGGGGGCCTTTGCGTCGTTCGTCGAGCGGGCCCGCGCTTCGGGCGAGGGCAGCGCTGTGGGCTTTGTCAGACCGGCCGGGTTCGTCGGCGAGCTGCGCCCGTACCAGGAACGCGGCGTAGCCTGGCTCCGCCAGATGTGCGAGCTGGGCCTCGGTGGCTGTCTGGCCGACGACATGGGGCTCGGCAAGACAGTCCAGGTCATCGCCTTGCACTTGTTGCGCCAAGGCCTCCCCGGTGAGATCCGGGGCGCCCCCGCGAGAGGGCCCGCTTCGCGCTCGACGCAGTCGGGCCGGCGGACAGGAGCCGAGGCAACAACGCTCGTCGTCTGCCCGACCTCCCTGCTCGGCAACTGGGCCCGGGAGTTCCAGCGCTTCGCCCCCGGAGTGACGCTGCGTCGCTTCTACGGCCCGGCGCGAACCCTCGAGGATCTCCACCAGGGGGAAGTGGTGGTGACCACCTACGGGGTGGCCCGGCGCGATCGGGAACTGCTGGCCGGGCAGGGCTTCTCGCTGGTGGTCGCCGACGAGGCCCAGCACGCCAAGAACCCCTACTCGGACACAGCCCGGGCGCTTCGGTCCATCGGAGGGACAAACCGGGTCGCGCTCACGGGTACGCCGGTCGAAAACCGCCTCAGCGAGCTCTGGTCGATCCTGGACTGGACCACCCCTGGCCTGCTCGGGCCCCTCGAGCGGTTCCGACAGCAGGTCGCCATCCCCATCGAGCGGCGCCGGGACCCGGAGGTGACCGAGCGCCTGGCCCGCATGGTCCGCCCGTTCCTGCTGCGCCGAAAGAAGACCGACCCTGCGATCGTTTCCGACCTGCCGCCTCGCATCGTGACAGACCGGGTGGTGAGCCTGACCGAGGAGCAGGTCACCCTCTACGAGGCTGAGGTGCGCGAGGCCCTCGATGCCATCCGGACCAAGAAGGGGATCGAGCGCCAGGGCCTGGTCTTTCGTTTGATGACCGTTCTGAAGCAGATCTGCAACCATCCCGCTCAGTACCTGCACCAAGCCGGGCCCGTCGCCGGACGCTCGGGCAAGCTGGCCGCCCTGGAGGAGCTGCTCTGGACACTGTTGGAGGAGGGGGAATCGGCGCTTGTCTTCTCGCAGTACGTCGAGATGGGCGCGCTGATCGAGCGCCGGCTGGCCCAGCTCGGCATTGCCACGGTGTTCCTGCATGGTTCGCTGTCGGCCCGCCGGCGCGAGGAGCTGGTCACCACCTTCCAGAGCGGGGCAGTGCCGGTCTTCGTGCTGTCCCTAAAGGCCGGCGGGGTGGGGCTGAACCTGACCCGGGCCAGTCAGGTGATCCACTACGACCGCTGGTGGAACCCGGCCGTCGAGGACCAGGCCACCGATCGCGCCCACCGCATCGGCCAGGACCGCCCGGTGCAGGTCCACCGTCTTGTTGCAGAGGGGACCCTCGAGGACCGCATCGCCGAGATGCTGGAGAACAAGAGGGAGCTGGCCGAGGCCGTCGTCGGTGGCGGGGAGGCGTGGATAGCCGAGCTGTCCGACGACGAGCTTGCTGAACTGGTCGAGCTGGGGACGGCGTGAGCACCCGGCGGTTCGGGGCAACCTGGTGGGGACGTGAGTGGGTCGACGCGCTGGAGCAGCGGGCCCGCCTGGACCCCAACCGCCTGCCCCGAGGCCGGAGCTATGCCCGGGCCGGAGCGGTCGGCGAGCTGGTCGTGGCGCCCGGGCAGGTCACAGCGCCGGTACAGGGCTCACGCCGTGCGCCCTACCAGGTGCGGGTGCGAGTACGACCGTTCTCGGCGGACGAGTGGGCGGTGGTCATGGACGCCCTGGCAAGCCAGGTCGGCCACGCCGCCGCTCTCCTGGAGGGCGAGCTGGTTCCCGAGGTGGCGGACGACGTCCGCTCCGTCGGGCTCGACCTGCTCCCCGGTGCCGGCGAGCTGCAGCCGCGCTGCTCGTGCCCGGACTGGGCCGACCCGTGCAAGCACTCGGCGGCGGTCTGCTACCTTGTCGCCGACGAGCTGGACGGCAACCCGTTCCTGTTGTTCCTGCTACGGGGAAAGAGCAGGGACGAACTGCTCGCCGGCGTACGCCGGCGGCGAGCCCAGGGGGTTGCCGGGCCCGAGGCCGCGGCGGTTGCAGACACCGCCGTCGACGCAGGGTGGGAAGGCGACGCCGGAGTGGTAGCGCACCAGGCGTGGGCGCCGCGTGAGCGGCCCGACCGCGCCGCGGTGGCATTGCCCGCACCTCCCCGGCACCCCGGTAGACCGGCCTTGGCTTTCGACCCGGCCCCGCCCGGTGCAGGGGTGGACGCCGGGGCATTGTTGGCCCTGGCGGTCGATGCCGCCCGTAGGGCCTGGGGGCTGGCCACTCAGGGTGGCCCTTGCGGCCCAGAGCTGAGCTTCGAGCAGGACTGCGCCCGCTGGGCTGCCTCGATGATCGAGGGTGTTCCGGCCCCGATCGGTTTGGAAGAGCTGGCTCGGCGGGCTGGGGTCACCCGGCGGGAGCTGTTCCTCTGGGGCTTGGCCTGGAGAGCAGGCGGGCCCGGCGCCCTGGATGCCCTTGTCGAGCCCTGGGTGCCGCAGCCGTCGGCGCTGGCTCCCGGCCGCAAGCTGCTCGGGCCCGGCGCACGCGCCTCAGCCAACCGCGTCACGCTCGGGGACCGCCAGCTACGCCTTGGGCGCGACGGGAGATGGTACGGGTACCGCAAGGCCCGGGGCGCCTGGGAGCCAGAGAGCCAGGCCCTCCTACCCGACGCCGACTGAGAGCCTCCCCTCGCCCAGAGCCCGGCCGGAACGCCTGCGAGGAAGCCAGCCCGCCGGCCCTGGGTGGCGGAAGACAAGGCAAGAGATCCGCCGACGGTGACGTCACGGCCTACGGCGATGCCCGCGGCTACGGGGTCGGCCACGATCCCGCCACCGGCCCCGCCCGCGTCGTGCGGCTGGTAGCGACGCCGGACGCCAAAGGCTACTGGCTGGTCTCGGCCGACGGCAACGCGCAGGCGTTCGGATCGGCGGCGGTGGCGTCGTAGCCGCCGACGTGCCGGCCGTGCAGACCGAGACGGTGGTGGGCTGGTTGGGCGGCGACCTTTACCGGCCGGAGTAAGTAAGCCCAAAGGCCTGAGGGGTTGGTCGCGGCGCCGCCCGTTGCCGTGCGAGGCAGCTTCAACCGACAAGGGACGGCAGAGCAACCTTCCCCGGCGGCCCGTCGTAGACCACGGCCCCGTCCCGCAAAGCCACGCAACGGTCTGTCCTGGCCGCGTAGTCCAGCTGGTGCGTGGCGACAACGATGCTCACGCCGTCGGTGGCCGTCTCGTCCAGCAGGGTCTCGAAGGCCTGCCGGCCGGGAGGGTCCAGCCCGATGAACGGTTCGTCCACGACCAGGACAGCCAGAGGCCGCACGAGAGCCAGGACGATCGCCGTCTTCTGGCGCAGGCCCCGCGAGAAGCGGGCCGGCAGCTCGTCGGCCCGGGCGGACAACCCGAGGCAGTCGAGCAGGTAGGCGGCCCGGTCCTGCCAGTCGTCGCCGCTGTGGAGCCGGCAGGTGTACTCGATGTGCTCGTTGACCGAGAGGTCGTCGTAGAGGACCGGCTCGTCGGGGAGGTAGGACAGCTGCGCCCGGGCCCAGAACGAGCCCGCCGGCTCGCCACCGACCTCCACCCTTCCCCCGCTGGGCTCCAGCAACCCGGCCACCATCTTGAGGAAAGTGCTCTTGCCAGACCCGTTGTGCCCGACCAGGGCCAGGCGCTGCCCGGCAGGCATCTCGAGGTCGAGCGGCTCCAGAGCGACCAGCTCGCCGTAGGACTTGGTGAGCCGCTCGGCCCTCAGGGCCGGGGCTGCGGCAGGAGCGGTCATCGGCACCGACCTTAGGTGCCGATGACGCCGGCTGTGCCCGCGCCACCGGCCGCCCCCGCCGTCGGCGGCCTGCGGCCCCTCGG
>JAKACE010000146.1 GCA_021821705.1 Actinomycetes bacterium
GGTCGGGGGAGCGCTGCGAAGTTACGCTGGGCAGGTGACCATGACCGAAGAGCGCCGCACACCCGAGCGCTGGAAGGCCGAGTGGGCTGACCTCTACTCCGAGGTCGTGACCTCCGGCCTGTGCACCGGCTGCGCCGCCTGCATCGCCGCCTGCCCCCACGACGTGCTGGGCTACGACACCGCCGCCGGAGCCTACAAGCCGTACCACCTGGAGGACGAGCTCGGCCCCGGCGGTTGCAGCCATGGGCTGCGGGGCTGCACGAGCTGCACCCGGGCATGCCCGCGCTTTCGTACATGGGAGAGCGAGGCGGACATGTTCATGGCCGGGCGCGAGCGCCAACCGGAGGAGCAGGCGGGCATGGCGCGCCGGGTCCTGCTGGCGCGCGCCACCAACCCCGACCTCCTGGCGGCAGGCCAGGACGGAGGTGTGGTGTCCGCCATACTCCTCTGGTGCCTCGAGCACGGGCGCATCGACGCCGCGCTGGTCTCGGGTGTGGAGGGAGACGGCCAGGGCTGGAAGGCCGTCCCGGGCGTGGCCCGCACCCGCGACGAGGTGCTTGCAGCGGCTGGGAGCCGTTACACCTATTCCGCCAACTTGCTGGCCTACGCCCCCGCCATTGCGGCCGGGGCGGAGAAGCTGGCCCTGGTCGGCATGGGCTGCCAGACCTCGGCCCCTGTGGTCATGAAGGCTCGCAAAGCCGGCAAGGTGGGCAGGCGGCTGGGCCTGTCGATCGGGCTCATGTGCTCCAAGAGCTTCGACGACTCGATCTTCGAGGAGTTCTTCGAGGCTCGCTACGGTATCGCCAGGGCCGACATCGTAAAGATCAACATCAAGGGCGTCTTCCAGATCTGGTGCCGAGACGGCTCGTACCACGAGGTTCCTCTGAAGGAGGGGCACGCCTGGACCCGCGAGGGCTGCAAGGCCTGCCCGGACTTCGCGGCCGAGCACGCCGACATCTCCACCGGTGGCATCGGTGAGCTCCAGGACTGGACGCTCACGGTGGTGCGCAGCGAGCAGGGCGAGGAGGTCATCGACGAGATGGTCGCGGCCGGGGTGCTCGAGGTGCGCCCGGGCGAAGACGACCCAGGCGCCCTGGCGCTCATGCGCCGCCTGTCGACTGCCTCCCGGCGGCGCTGGCCGACCACGGCGGTGCCCGGGCCCAAGCTGGGTGTGCCGCCGCCCAAGGCCCCGTCTGCCGCTGCCGCCGCCTCAGACGCAACGGCATCCGCCGGCGTCGCCAAGGGCCACGAACCGCCGTCGGCGGCCGTACCGACCCTCGACGCCGGTCCCTGAGGGGCGCCTGCCCGGCGGCCGTGTCGTCGCCGGGCTGCCAAGCTGCTAAGTTGTCAACCCGCCATGGGATCGTTGATAAAGAAGCGCCGCAAGCGCATGCGCAAGAAGAAGCACAAGAAGATGCTGAAAGCCACCCGTTGGCAGAGGCGGGCCGGCAAGTAGGAGGCGTACCGGCGCTTCAGTGCCGGCTGACGTGAGCGACCAGCCGGCCCTCCCCGGGGTACTCACCCGGGACGAACCACGTGGAGCCGCTTCCTGCAAGCACTGGGCGCCGGCCGGTCGCGTCTGCCAGCGCGTCGCGCCACTCGGCGAGCCTGGGCTCGACGGCGAGTGCGGCCGGCTCCAGGTCGTTGCAGTTGTCCGAACGTGGCCCGCCCAGCGCGTCCCAGGCACGGTAAACGGCCGCGGTGTCGACCCCGAACGGCGGCACCAGCAGCGTGTACGGACGGCCGGCGACAGACCCGTAGTCGAGCGGCTCTAGCACCTCACCCGTCCCGCCGACCCGGGCATGGCCGCCGCCGGCCAGGCAGAAGGGCACATCGGAGCCAAGTCGGGCTGCCATCGCCAAGCCCTCCCGGCCAACCGCCCCCGCCCATCGCAACACTGCGGCGGCGTCCGCCGAGCCCCCACCGAGACCCCCGCCCGCCGGGATGCGTTTCACCAGACGCACCATGGCCCTGCGCCCCACCAGGCCAAGGGCACGGCAGACCAGGTTGGTGCCGTCGGCCGGGACGTTGCCGTGGCCCCCGGTCGCGGCTCCGGCGTCCACCACCTCGAGCCCGTCGCCGTCAGCGAACGCCAAAGTGTCCGCCAGGTCGAGCGAGACCATCTCGGAGTCCAACATGTGCAGCCCGTTGGGGCTCGTGCCCGTCACCCGCAGGCTCAGTGTCAGCTTGGCCAGTGCCCGGACCTCGCCCGTCATGGCCTGCCTGCTGTAGCTCACAGAGCTATCTGCGCTCACAACCGCACCTCCGCTCGGCACTCGACCGGGTTCACCGCTTCACCGCCGGGCCCGTGCCGCTCGCCGCCACGATGGCCGCCGCCAGGCTCCCCCACTGGGCCACCGACAGTTCTTCGGGCCGGGCCGTAGGAGCGACACCGGCCGCCTCGAAGATCTCTGTGCGGGCGCCGAGCGGGCCCAGCGAGCCCCGCAGCATCTTGCGCCGCTGCGAGAAGCCGGCCCGCACCACCCGGAACAGGTCGGCGGCGGCCACCACGGACGGGCCCACCGCAGGCGAGGCACGCCGGTCGATACGCACCAGGGCGGAGGCGACCCTGGGCCTGGGCACGAACACCGATGCCGGTACCACCCCCAGGGCCGCCGCCTCGGCCCAGTACGCCACCTTGACCGACACCGCCCCATAGGCGGGGTCGCCCGGGGCTGCCACCAACCGGTCGGCCACCTCTTTTTGGACCATGAAGGTCATGGTGGCCACCTCGGGCACGCCGTCGAGGAGATCGGCTACCAGGGGCGTCGCCACGTTGTAGGGGAGGTTGGAGACCATCGCCCACGTCGAGGCGGCACCGAGCAGGCTGTGCCAGTCGATGTCCATGGCGTCACCCTCGACGACCTCGACAGGCGCAGCGGGCGCCTTGTCCCGCAGCACCTGGCGGAGGACGGGCACCAGCCAGCGGTCACGCTCGACGACGGTGACCGCGGCTCCCGCCTCGGCCAGTGCCAGTGTGAGCGAGCCGAGCCCGCCGCCCACCTCGAGCACCCTGTCCCCGGGCCGGACCCCGGCGAGGTGCACGACCCTACGGACCGTGTTGGGGTCGGCGACGAAGTTCTGGCCAAGCGCCCGGCTCGGAGACAGCTCGTTGGCCCGGAGCAGGCGGGCGACGTCGCCACGTGACAGCGTCAAGGCTCGATGCCGAACACGGTGCAGGCGGCCGCCCAGCTCGAAGCCTCGACGTCCTGCTCCGCCAGCCCTTTGACCAAGGCCACGGCGGCCCCTACGAGAGGCACCAGGGCGGGCGAGTTGGGCTTGCCCCGGTGAGGTACCGGTGCCAGGTAGGGCGAGTCGGTCTCGACCAGCAAGCGGTCCAGGGGGCATAGGGCCGCCGCCTGGCGGACATCGTCTGCGCTCTTGAAGGTGACTATCCCGCTGAAGGACAGCCAGGCGCCCAGGTCGAGCGCCGACCTGGCCTCGTCGCGTCCCCCTGTGAAGCAGTGGAACACGGTCCGCTCCGGAACACCGACGGAAGCGAGGATGGCGAACGTGTCCGCCCATGCCTCGCGGGTGTGCACCACCAGCGCCAGCCCAAGCTCGTTCGCCAGCGCCACCTGGGCAGCGAAGGCCTCCCGCTGCACCGGTCTCGCGGACAGGTCGTAGTGGTAGTCCAGGCCGCACTCGCCGATCGCGACCACCTTGTCGCGGCCTGGCGTACCGTTGGCGAGCAGCGGCTGCAGGGTGCCGACACCCTGGAAGGCGTCGTGGGGGTGCAGGCCGACACTCGCCCAGACGCCCTCGCGGGAGGCGGCGAGACCCATGGCCAGTCCTGACTGCGCCGCGTCCGTGCCGACGGTGACCATCCTGGTCACCCCGGCGAGCCGGGCCTCGTCCACCCCTTGCTCCCCCAGGCCTTCATAGGGGATGTGGCAGTGGCTGTCGAACCACATGACGGGACGGCCGCCTGTCAGGCGCTCAGGCGCGGGAACAGGGGTGCCCCCTTCTCAACGGGCAGGCCACCCGGGTAGCCACCCCAAGCTGCCGCCTCGGGCAGGCGGCTCAGGGCCGGGTCGCCGTCCAGTCCTATGCGCCGCCAGATCTCAGCCGGCGCCCTGGTCAGGGCCGGGCTCGCCAGTATGGCGACTATCCGCAGCACCTCCAGGGCGTCCCCCAGCACCGCGTCGACCTCCGGCCCGGGCTCGGCCTTCCACGGTTCGGCCGCCTCGAGGGCGGCATTGGCGGCTCGGACCAGGCGCCACGTTGCCTCCAGGGCCTCGCTCGGAGCCGTGCGCGCCCATGCCTGCGCCGTGGCCTGGTACACCTCGGCGGCCAGGGGGGCCAGGGCACTGTCCGCCCGGGGCGCCGGCCCCGTCCCGGCGCACTTGGTCTGCACCACCGCGCTTACCCGGGCGAGGAGGTTGCCCAGGTTGTTGGCCAGGTCGGCGTTGTAGCGGGCCACCATCGCCTCGTAGGAGAACTCGCCGTCCGGGCCGAACTGCTGGTCGCGCAGGAAGTGGTAGCGGTAACCGTCGACGCCGAACACCGGCACCAGGTCGGCAGGAGAGATCTGGTTGAACGCCGTCTTGGACATCTTCTCGCCGCCGACGAGCAGGTACCCGTGGACAGCGATGTGCGAGGGCGGGTCGATGCCCGCCGCCATGCACAGCGCCGGCCAATAGACACAGTGGAACCGCAGAATGTCCTTGCCTATCAGGTGGTGCACGGCCGGCCACCACCGTCGGAACGAGGCGTCGTCCGAGCCGTAGCCGGCGGCGGTGGCGTAGTTGATGAGAGCGTCGTACCAGACATAGAAGACGTGGCTCTCGTCCCAGGGCACCCGCACCCCCCAGTCGAGGGAGGTCCTGGTCACCGAGATGTCCTGCAGGCCCCCGCGCACGAGGCCGAGGGCCTCGTTACGCTTGGGCTCGGGCGTCACCGCTGACGGGTTGACCTCGTACCATTCGAGCAGGCGGTCGGCGAACGCGGAAAGCCTGAAGAAGTAGTTGTCCTCCTTCATGAGGTCCACCGGGCGCTTGTGCACCGGGCAGAGGCCTCCGTCGGCGAGGTCGGCTTCGGAGTAGTACGCCTCACAGTCCACGCAATAGAGGCCCTCGTAGGTCCCGAGGGTTATCCACCCGTTGTCGTAGACGGCCTGCATGAGGGCGCGGACAGCCTGGTGATGGCGCGGCTCGGTGGTCCGTATGTAGTCATCGTTGGAGATGTCGAGCAGCGTCCATGCTTCCCGGAAGCGGGCGCTGTAGCGATCGGCCTGCTCCAGGGGCGTGAGGCCGTTGGACTGCGCCGATCGCTTGACCTTGAGCCCGTGCTCGTCCGTGCCGGTCAGGAACTTGACCTCGTCCCCCACGAGCCGGTGCCAACGAGCCAGGGCGTCGGCGGTCACGGTCGTGTACGCGTGCCCTATGTGGGGTGCGTCGTTGACGTAGTAGATCGGCGTGGTGACATAGAACCTGGCCACCCGGCCAGGCTACATGGGCGGCGCCGGCGCTATTGGCGGCCGGGTTGGCCGGCGCCGTCGACATCTGCAGGCCCGTCGGCGTCTCCAGGCCCGCCGGCGTCTCCAGGCCCGTCGGCGTCTCCAGGCCCGCCGGCACCGCCCCGAGCCGGTGGGCCCACCACGACG
>JAKACE010000147.1:0-2516 GCA_021821705.1 Actinomycetes bacterium
GCCGTGGCGGAGCTCGCCGAAGCCCTCGGCGACCTCTCCTTCGAAGTGAGTGAGCCTGAGTTGCCATCGGTAGCTCTCTGGGTCTCGCGCGGGCTCACGGCGTACGACGCGGCCTACGTGGCGTTGGCCGAGAGGCGGGAACTGGAGCTTGTTACCGACGACGACGCGATCATCAAGCTCGCCCCTGGAACCAGTCGCGCACTTGTCGGAGGATCAGCTTCAGCTGGTTGAGGTAGCCCAGCACGGGGTTCGAAATAGCGACAACGCAACACCACTCGGACGTCGTAACATCTCAAGGCGTTCCATGTTCACATTTGGGCGAGGCAGGCGCCCGTGGCGATGGTCGGGTGCAGCTCCCTTGGTGCCTACTCGCTCGCTCTTGTGCTGGGCGGGGCCCCGTCGTCCTCACGCCCGAGCGGCCCTGCGGGCCGGTACCAGCGCCCAGGGAGACGAGCCGGCGGTACCCACTACGTCCCTGCGTCGTCGCCGCCGGGACCGGGGCGCCAGCCCGGCTGAGCGGCGCCGGGCGTCGTCGGCTTGGCGGGCATCGAAGGCGTCGAGCACCCGCAGGTTGCGCACGACCGGGCAGCAGCTGGCGCCAAAAACAAAGGGGCCAGGCCCATGAGCCTGCGCCAGCCGCGGGAGATGTCGTTGGTGGCGGGGCCCTTTATGGTCGAAAAGCTGCGGTCGGCGCCGGTGCGCCGGGCGTAGGACCGACGCCAAGTCGCTCCGGGGTAGTCGTGTTTTTGTGCCGTCTTGGCATTGGGCGAGGCGGCCACCAGGGCGCTCCGCCAATACCCGGGCGTGCTCCCACTTCTGCGGCACCCAGGGCAGCGCTGGCCAGGCGTTGGATGGCTCCGTCCAGGGGGAGCACGGCCAGCACCGTCGGGACGATGGGCGGTGCCAGGCCATAGCCCACGGCCTCGTGGGTGTGGCTCCAGGCAATACGGATCTCGCCTCGCGCAGAACGAGGAGCTCCTGCATGAGGTGCGCGTCGAGCTTCTCGGGTGTCGGGCGTTCGCGCCCGCCGGGGCTCCTGCCGACCAGCGACGCCTGCATCCGAAGGACCCGCCCATGGTCCGTAGGGCGACGTCGGCTTGACCCTTGCCGCAGCGTCGCACTGGTGGATGTCTCACGCGCGAACAGCGATGTATCAATTCTGCATCAATGCGGACCCGTTGGCGACCGCAACAGTGAAGGCACCCATCGTGGGTGCCTGTGGGCCCGGTGCAGCACGGGCTTTCGCGGCCACATTGCACTTACCGGCTCTGCGCATTTAGGACAATTGCGTCCCATTTGGTTGCTCGTCCCGGCGACCGGCGCCACTTGAAACAAGCGTAAGACGTGTAGGCCCGACGTTGGAACGTCGCAGCGTGTACGGTAACCACATTGGACGACCGCAAAGTTCTGGTGGCCCACCCGGGGGTGTGAGCTTCTCCACGTAACGCAGTGACCGATGTGGTGGTAAACCTCACCGGCGCCACGGTTCCACCCTCTGGCGTTGGCGCAGGGACACGTGCGCAAATTCGGAGAAACGGGGGAAAATGAAGAAGGCAGCCGAGGCAGCAGGCGGTTCGACGAGGACCGGCCGGCACCTGTCGGTGGCGGTCGGGCTGGCCGCTCTGGTGCCCATGGCAGCTACAGGCGCCGTCGTCGTCTCGCTCGGCCGGGGCGCGCCGGCCCACTTCCCCATGGCAGGAGCGCAGCCCTGGCTGGCATCGGTCATCTCGTCGGCTCGGCAGCTGGGCCCGGTGCCAGCCGCACAGGAGGTCACCCTCTCGCTGGGCCTACGCGGTCGACGCAGTGCCAGGCTCGACCGTCTGCTCGAGGCGGGGGAGACCTTCAACGCCCAGCAGTACGCCAGGCGGTTCGGGCCCGCAGCAGTCGAGGTGCATGCCGCTGCGTCGGCTCTCACGGCCAACGGCCTGCATGCGAGCTGGTCACCGGGAGACTCCGTGATGGGGGTGCGTGGGAGGGCGGCCGCCGTCGAGAGGGCCTTCGGAGTACGCCTGGAGGAGTACGGCGCTCCCGCGCCCGGAGCGGCGGGACGGGTGCGCTTCTACGCCCCGGTGGGCCTGAGCAAGCCGGTGCTGCTCGGGCCCCTGCGCCCGGTGGTCTCGTCGGTGGTCGGGCTGGACAGCTACCCCGTCCTCGGGCCGGCGGCCACCGCTCTGGCGCGGTCGGGGTGCAAGGGCGCGCCGACACCACAGGCGGCCGGCGGCTACACGCCCGCCGCGGTCAGCGGGATGTACAACTTCGGTCCTCTGTACCAGGGCAACCTCCGGGGCGCAGGCCAGACAGTGGTGTTCATGGAGATCGACGGTTACCTGCAGTCCGATCTCGACCAGTTCGCGTCCACGTTCGGCTTGCCGCCGTTCCAGGTGGCCGGCCCCGAGGTGCGCCAAGCGGGCGGCACGGGCGTGGCGGCGCCCTACTCCGCCAACTGCGAGTCCGAGACGGAGCTGGACCTCGAGGTGGTGCATGCCATGGCGCCCCAGGCCCAGTTGGTCGTTTAC
>JAKACE010000147.1:2526-5604 GCA_021821705.1 Actinomycetes bacterium
CGACTCGGGCATCCCGGGGCAGGGCCCCCCTCTCGGCGATGTTGCACTGTCTCTCCAGGCGGCCATCGACGCGTACCCGCACGCCATTTTCAGCCTCAGCCTGGGTTGGTGCGAGGATCCTCAGACGGCGAGGCAGTTCGACGGCCTCTTCACCCAGCTGACAGCCCGCGGGGGCACGGCCTTCGTGTCCTCCGGGGACAACGGTGCCTATGGGCGCGGGTGCACCGGCTCGACGCCCACCGTCGAGGACCCGGCTGACAGCCCCCATGCCGTCGCGGTGGGCGGTACTACCGCCTTCGAGGGCCGGGGGCGTACCTACGGGCGGGAAGCGGCGTGGGGCGACCCCATCGAACAGGACGGCTCGGGAGGGGGCGTGAGCAGGGTGTTCCGCCGTCCTGCCTGGCAAAGGGGCCCGGGGGTGTCCAACCGGTACTCCAACGGCATGCGCCAGCTGCCGGACGTGGCATCGATCGGCGACAGCCTGACAGGGTGGGACATCGTTTCCGGCGGCCTCTGGGTACCGGTGGGGGGTACGTCGGCCGGAGCGCCGTTGTGGGCGGCCCTGATGGCGCTGACGGACCAGGCGCTTGCGGCAAGGCACCTCGGTCCGGTCGGCTTCGCCAATGCCGCGCTCTACGACTTCGCCGCCGACCCGAGCAACTTCCCGGCCGCCGCCTACCGCCAGGTGACGGCCGGGACAAACCTCTACTACCCGGCCACCTCGGGTTGGAACTTCGCCACTGGGTTGGGCAGCCCCAATGCCGCCGCTGTAGTGGACGACTTCATCGCATACGAGAAGGGGGCCCGATGAGCCAGCAGACGACAGCGCCGGTCGCAACGGCCAGGTTCTGTCGCCACTGCGGCAACCAGTTGCAGGCCGGCGCCCACTTCTGCCGCCACTGTGGTGCCGCCATAGGTGTGCCCGGGCCCGGTGCCGCCCAGCCCGTCCTGGGTGCCGCCACCGGGCCCGCCTGGCCCTCGGGCTGGGCCTCGGGACGTGATGGTCGTAGCCGGTCCCACCGGCTTCCGGCGATGGCCAAACTGGCAGCCGTCTTCCTGCCCCTCCTGCTCGTCGGAGTGTTTGTCGTCGCCGTGTTGCCAGGGCCGCCGAGCTGTGTGTACTCATGCGGCACGCCAACGGGGCCGGTGCTGCCTGCCGGGCAGGCGTACCACAGTCAGCTCGGGTACTCCTTCGAGTACCCCTCCCGCATGTCCCTCGACAAAGCCGAACTGGGTGATGAGGTCACGCTGGCGGACCCCGCTGGCCAGATGCTCATCTGGGCGGGTAGGGGCGGCCAGTCGTCGAGCAGCCTGGTGCAGACCTACTCCCAGAAGCTGATGGGCAGCTCCCTGCAGAACCTGCGCAGCTTCGGGGCCGTGCCCGGCGCCGAGATCGGTTTCGTGCCCGGCGACGGGGAGTTCTACAACGGCCTGTTCCAGCAGCAGAACGGTCAGGTGCTGCCCATCGGCGTGGCTGTCCTGGCCGCCAGGACGGGTGCCATCTGGGCGGTGGCGGCGGTGTGGGCGGTCTGTATAAGCCCCCAGGACAGCCAGCCCCAGGAATGCAACAGCCAGTTCTTTCGGGGCGGCGGGATATTCGCCAACGGCGACGACTTCGACGACGTCCTCGCCCGCTGGCAGTGGCCGGCGGGCTGAGGCGACTCAGTGCAGCAAACGCCACCCCGAACAGGAGCAGCAGACATGAACACCAGGCCGCAGGAGCCGGTTGCCGTGGCGCCGTGGGCCTCCGGACGAGAGCGAGGAGCAAGATGACGCCCTGTCAGCATTGCGGCAAGGACACCCCGGACGAGGCGTTCTGCACCTGGTGTGGAGCGCACCGCACGCTGGGACAGGCAGACGCAGCCCGCACCAGGCGCCACGAGTACGCCGCCCATTCAGGTGAGCACGTGGCGCAGCCCAGCGTGATAACCACCCTTTTCCCACATCTGCCCCGCCATCTCGTCCACGAGTTCCGCCTGGCTCTGCTGGCCGGGCTGGCGGTGGTGGTCGGGCTGGTGGGTGGCGGGCTGATCGTCGAAGCCATCCTGGCGGCAGCCGTGCTGGTACCGGCCCTCTACCTCGTGTACCTGTACGAGGCCCAGGTCTACCGGGACGAACCAGCTAAGACGCTGGGCCTGACCATGGTCTCCGGTGCCGCCCTCGGGGTGGTGGTGAGCATCGTCGCAGACGTCGTCCTGCACGACACCTCCCCACTGCAGCTGACCCCGAGCATCGGGTTCCTCGTCGCCTCGGCGGTTATCCTGCCCGTCGTCCAGGAGGCGGTGAAGGTCCTGCCCGTGCTGGTCCTCCGCCGCTCCGCCAAGTTCGGCGAGACGATCGACGGCCTCACTTTCGGCGTGGCGGCCGGTCTCGGGTTTGCGGCAGCGGAGACCATCGTGCAGTTTTCCAAAGTGATCACGACCGAACCGGTGCATATCCAGTCGGCCAGTTGGCTGTTCCCGGTGCTCAGCGTGACCATCATGAAACCTTTGCTGGAGGGGAGTTGTACCGGCCTGCTGGCTGCGGCCCTGTGGAAGCCGCGGCGGCTCGGCCGGCCCCTCTACGCGCTCGGCATCCCCTTCGCCTTCGGCGGCCACATCGTCTACTCCTTCGTCTCGCAGTTGCTCGAGGACCATGGTGTCGACTGGGCGACCATCGTGTTCTTTCAGGCCGCCGTGGTGGGGGTGATGCTGGTCTACATCCGCCACGTGGTGCACGACGCGCTGTTGGACGAGGCCGGCGACATCGGTTTCCAGACGGTTCGTTGCCCCCACTGCCATCGCACGGTCGGTGCGGCCGGTTTCTGCCCGCTCTGCGGTGGCTCCGTGACGGCGGGCCCTCGCCCTGTCCCTGCGCCGGTGCCGGCGCGAGCGGTTACAGACGCCATGGTGGTCGACGGTGCCGAGGGGGCGACCAATGCCTGACGGCACGGTCAACTGCCCCCGCTGCGGCCAGGGCGCACAACCCGGTTCGCAGTTCTGTGAGAACTGCGGTGCCCCCCTGTCAATGGAGGGAGGTGTGGGCGGTGGGCAGCAGCCCTCGGTGCCCCCACCAGACCAGCCCCCACCAGACCAGCCT
>JAKACE010000148.1 GCA_021821705.1 Actinomycetes bacterium
CGGCCGTAGGGGCACACCGCCTCCGCCACATTGTTTCGCCTTACTTACTGTGTAGCGATTGGCCCTTCAACAGCAGGCAACTCGGGGGTTTGCGGCTTGCCGAGGCCGGTGTGGTGTTTCTATGGTCGGGCGCCGATGATCTTGAACTTCTTCTCGTCTCGCGGTTGGCAGCAGTGGGACGTCGCCTGCCAGCCGTTGATCCCCGAGGGGATGCCGGTGCTGGTCGACGACGACCTCGTCTTCGAGGACGGCCCGACGGCCCCGCGGGCCACAGTGGCGGTGAACCGCTGGCTGCGGGAGCTGCCGAGCAGCGGGGCACCGGCGAAGAGCTCTTGGGCGAACTATGCCCGAGCTGTCAAGGCATGGGCAGAGTTCCTGGCCGGCCGCGGAGTCGAGTTGTTCGGCCCCCGGGAGCGCCTGAAGCAGGCGCTTGGCAGCTATGCCGAGCACCGCTCGGCCGGGCCGGTGGAAAAGCGGTTCGCGCCCAGCACCTGGAACCAGCACATGAGCGTGCTGTCGTTGTTCTACCGCTGGGCAGTGGCCGAAGGCCATGCGAGCGCGGAGCCGTTCACTTACAAGACTGCGAGGGCGCTCTTCGACGGCACCGGCCGGGACGTGCGGGTGAACCTGGCTATGCGCCGGGCCCCCAAGCCGCACGTCACGGTCAAGTACCTGGAGCCTGACTTCGCGCGGCTGTTCCTGGCCGGCCTCAAGGGCCTCGCCCCTGATGGCAGCCAGGACACCGGCTTCCGGGGCCGGGAACTGGCCCGTAACGCGGCGGTGGGCGGGCTCGCGCTGGCTACGGGGCTCCGTTTGCAGGAGTTCAGCTACTTGTTGGCCTACGAGGTCCCTGCGCTGCCGGCGCGCCCGACGGCGGTGCCGCTCCCCTTCCCGGTCCCTGAGGGGGTGGCCAAGGGCCGCAAGCACCGCACCACGTGGGTCTCTTACGAGGCGCTGGTCGCCGTCCACCAGTACCTCGAGCTGGAGCGGGCAGCAGCGGTGGCCGGCTCGGGGTGGCGGCCGCCCGAGCGGTGGGGCCCCGGGCTCGTGGTGAGCGACGCCGATGCCGCCGGCGGGAGGGTCAACGGGAGCCGCCGGCCCTGGGGCTCGCTGGCCCCGGCCGAGCGCCGACGCCTGGTCGCCCCCGGTGGCGGCTCGTGCCTGTTGGCGGTCACCTCGACGGGGGCGCCCTTCACGGCGTGGCCGAGGGTGTTCGAGCGCACTTCGGACCGCGTCCGGGCCCGGTTCGAGCCGCGCTTCCCCCACGTAAATGCCCACCGGCTCCGGCACAGCTTTGCCATGGCTACATTGGAGTTTTTGGTGGCTGGCCACTACCGCCAGGCCGCCCGCCTGGCTGCCGAAGCCGGCGGGGACGCCGCCTTGGCGCTGTACTTGACCAAGGCCGACCCGCTTTTGGTGCTTCGCGACCTGCTTGGGCATTCGAGCGTGCTCACGACTGAGAAGTACCTGCGTCGGCTCGACACGGCCCGCATCTACAGGGAGGCTTACGAGGCGGCGGGCTTCGGGCTGGGCGGGAAGGCCGAGGCAAGACCCGGAGCACGCACCGAGCTCACCGAGGTGGCCACCTAGCAACCTCGGCGCCCTGGTCCCGGCCTGAGGCTGCTCATGGCAGCCCCGGCCGAGCGCAGGGCTGTCCCGGCACCCACCAGTCGGGCGGTCTGACCGACGGGGCCTGCGCCACAGGCCCCGCCTGACAGGTCCGACCGCCGGTCAGGTGCGTGCCATCTCTCAACACAGGAAGGGGATGGCAATGCCCATCGTAGAAAGCGCCGCCGTGACCGGCGGAGCGGAGGCACACGCCGACAGGTACACGGCCGCAGCACTGGACGACGTCGGTTGCCTGTTGGGGACCGAAGAGTTCCCTTGCAGCCCCGCTGGTTGCCAGGCGCTCCTGGACTGGCTGGCCGGTTTCGGCCCGGTGAAGCAGGTCGGGGTCGAGCCGGCCGCCCCCTCGGCCAGCTTGTTGGCCCTCCACCTCCAAGAGGCCGGCATCGACGTCGTGGAGGTCGGCCGAGGAGCGCTCGGCGGCCCCGAGGCGCTCGCCGCCGACGCGCCGAGCGTGGCCCGCGCCGCACGTTCCGGCGAGGGACGGCCGCTGCCGGCCGGTCGCGCCACGCTCGCCCAGGCGGCTGGCGCCTTGTTGGTGGCAAGGCGCTCTGCCGAGCGCGACCACGGGGCGGCCGTCGATGCTCTCCGGGCTTTGCTGGCCTCCGCTCCCGGCGACCTCTGGCTCGAGCTGTCCGCCTGCCCGGCGGCAGCGCTGGTCGAGAGGGCAGCGGCGCTGCGGCCCCTCCCCGCTCACCCGGTGGGCTACGCGACCCGTGTCGCCCTGGCTGAGCTCGGGCGCCGGGCTACCTGGCTCTCCGAACAGGCTGCTCGCCTGGACGAGCTGCTGGTCCCCTTGGCGGCCGCTCATGCGGCTGGCTTGCTCGGGACCTTCGGGCCGGGGCCCGAGGGGGCCGAGCTGATGGTCGCTGGTGCCGACGAAGAGGCGGGCGCCTGATGCCGGCGAGCCTCGTCGAGCGGCCGCTGGGTATCCGTTGCACCTTCAGTGACGGCAGCAGGGCCGAGCTCGCCCTGCGCGGCCTCGACGGCAGCCCGCTGGCACGTGACCTGCTTGTCGGCCTGGCCAACCTGGTCCACCCGCACGGCAGCGTGGACGCGGCGTCCACCGCTGCCCAGTACGTGCGCGCCGCCCGGGACATGGTGACGAGCTTCGTAGGACGCGGGTTCACCGGCGGTGCAGGTGAGCTCGGCCGGGCCCGGTTGGCCGAGTACTGGATGGGCACGACTGGGCCACGGGAGGCGTGCACCCGGCGGATGCTGGTCGGCTTCGACGCGGCGACCGGCGGCCTGGCCCGAGACGTGCGCGAGCTGGCCGAGGGGCGGGCCTTCAACCCGCAGCCGTTCCGCCGGGCGCTGCCGCCCTACCCCGAAGACGAGTGGGCCCGGCTGGCCGGGGTGTGCACGGCGGTCGTCGAGGAGTCCTTCGCTGCCCACCGGGAGGCCCTGGCCGGCGCGGCCCGTGGCCAGGACCCAGCTGTCGATGGCTGGAGCCTGGACAACTTGCGGTGGCTGCTTTCGCGCCGGGGCCCTTCCACGGTGGTCGACGTCGGTGCCCATCTCGGTGTCTCTGCACAGACCGTCCGCAAGAGAGGCGGGATAGCCCAGGCAACCACCGGGCTGTTCCCGCACCTGGAGGTGACGGTGGCCTACCTGCTCGCGTTCGGGGCCTGCTCCGGTGTTGTGCCCGACGGCATCGGTGACCTGGTCGTAGGCGATATCGACTGGGCTGGGGACGCCTCGGTCCTCCTCGGCTACATGAAAGGCCGCACGGGGCCCGAGAGCGTCACTTTGGGGCGCCGGGCGGTGCGGCTGCTCGAGCAGTGGCTGTCGCACTCGGCGCTGCTGCGGAGCTTCGCTGGCCCGACGGTGCGCCGCCAACTGTGGTTGGGGGTCGAGCGCGAAGGCTCGGCCCGGATCTCGGCTGGGCCGGTCCACCGCAACGTCGTCCGCCGATGGGCCGACAGCCACGAGCTGCTTCGCGGCGAGGACGGCCAGCGCATCGAGATCCACCGGCACCGCATCCGCACCACCCACCTTTCCCTGCGGGACAGACGTGCCTGGGCCGGCAACCCCCGCGCCAGGGTCGACCCGAACCACACCCCGGCCGTGGAGGGCGACCACTACCTGGCGGCCACGACGCCGGCCCAACGCCAGGCGGTCGAGGCGATCGTCGAGGACGCCCAGCACGACCTCCTCCGCCGTGCGCAGAAGCCCGTCGTCCTCACCGGGAACGGCACGCCAGCGGTGGGCGCCCTGCCGGAGCAGCTCGGCGAGCTCGGCCTCGACGAAGCCGCGCTCGGAGAGCTCCTCGGCGGCGAGCGGGACGTGTTCGCCGCTGCCTGCGCTGACCAGCTGTCGGGCCTGCACGGGCGGGCCGGCCGGCCCTGCCCGGCCCGGCCGTGGGTGTGCCTGGCCTGCCCTCTGGCCGTCTTCGCCCCCCGCCACGCCACGAACCTGCTGCGGCTGAGGGCGTTCTTCGCCCGGCAGTGGCGGGCCATGCCCGCCGGCCAGTTCATGGCCGTGTTCGGCCCCTACGCGCACCGGCTCGGCCAGGTCCTCGAGCGCTACCCCCCAGCCGTACTGACCACGGCCGCCTCGGCGGTCGCCGACAGCGACGACGAGCTCCCGCTCCGCCCCGAGGAGCTCAGCTCATGACCGACCTCGCCCCCTGGGGCTGGGCCGGCGAGCAGCCGTCGCCCTTCGCCGGTGCCGACATCTGTGCCCAAGCGGGCTTCCAACTGCCGCCAGGGGCGCTGCGCCCGAGGTTCGAAGACGACGCCTGGGACTTCACCGAAGTGGTCGGCCTGCCCCAGGACATGCCCCCGTCGCTTCGTCGCTTCGACTTCGCCTCTATTGCCAACCCCGCCTGGCGGGTGGTCGCCAAGGAGCTGGTCGTGGCGCTGCTCGCCCCCCGCCACCCAGCAGTGGCAGTGCTGCCTCGCGCCCTGCGCACCCCTCTCCACCTCCGCACCTGTGCGCTGCGCCTGGCCGAGCTCAGATCCTGGTTCGACTGGCTGACCGGCCAAGGCGTGAGCACCTTGGCCGACGTGGCCGACAGCCACTGCCGGGCCTACCTGGCCGGGCGCCGCCAAGTACTCGACGCCGCCGGCCAGGTCATCGGTGAGCGCAGCCCGAGCGTCCGGCGCTCGGCCGCCCAGGTCGTGGTCGACCTGGCCAACTACCGGGAGCTGTTCAGCACTGACTCGCTCGACCCTCGCCTGCGGCCGTGGGCGGGCGCGTCGCCTACAGCAGTCGCCGAGATGCCCAACGGCCGGGGCCAGAACAAGACCGCCCCCCTCGACGACGCCGTGCTGCGGCCCATGCTGGCAGCCGCCCTCTACCTCACTGCCACCATCGGCCCGCACGCGGTCACCGTCTCCCACCAGGCCAGGCAGTCCACCCTTGCGCACCGTCGTCTCCCCCAAGTGGCCCAGCCGGGCACCAACACCTTCGAGACCGTCCTGGAACGTCAACGCCACGACCACGTTCCGCTGGTTGCCCTCCCCGACGCCCTCGTCCGGGACCGGCTGGCAAAGGGCTGGGCGCCCGACGACCCGTTGCTGGCGGTCAGCCTGGACGCCCTGGCCCACGAGGCTGGCTTTCGGCAGTTCTACCGGGGGTGGCTGGCCTCGCTGCGGCCGATGATCGAGCTCACCCTGGCCCAGGTGGGCTCCGCCAAACCTTTCGGCCGTGACGCCCAGGCGGTCCCCTCCGCCAACGGCGAGGGACAGCTGGCGTGGACGCTGCCCCTCCACGCCAGCGAAGTCATCGCCCTGGCCGGCGTGGTGCGCACCGCCTGCATCGTCGTCACGGCCGCCTTGTCCGGCATGCGGGCGAGCGAGCTGATGGAGCTCACGGTCGGCTGCCGGTGCCCACCCGAGGCCCTCAGCCCCGGCCTGGCCCGCTACCGCTTGGCCAGCAAGGTCGTAAAGGGCCAGCCCCTCGGTGGCGTCCCCGACGAGTGGGTCGTGATCGAGCCGGTCCACCACGCCGTCGGCCTCGC
>JAKACE010000149.1 GCA_021821705.1 Actinomycetes bacterium
CTGCTCCCCTCGGGTGCGTCAACCGGGTCGGCGGTCCGAACGTGGGGGCGCGACGCCAGCGCCGCCCACCCCGAGGGCAGCAGTTGCCGGCCCCCCCAACGGCCGTCCCGCAGGTAGAGCTCGCCCAGGCAGGCCGCCGTGACGGTGGGCGCGAACAGCCCGCTGAAACCCATGTCCAGACCGTCCGACTGCTGTTGCCAGCCCAGGCGCACCGGCGGGAACCACTCGAACAAGCGGGGCTGCAGGTACTGCGTCAGCGTCATGCCGGCCCGCCGTTGGAGCACGGCGGCCAGGGTGTAGGTGGCCGACTGGTTGTAGGCGAAAACGCTCCCTGGCTCTCGGTCGGGCGCGCACATGAAGAACCCTCTCACCGGGTCACCCTCGCCCAGCTCGCAGCTCGCTTCCCAGGTGTCGGTGGTGTGGCCCGTTGCCATCGAGGCCAGGTGGTGCAGGGTGATGCGCCGGACCGCCTCGGGCACGTGGCTGCCGTCCAGCTCCGGGAAACAGTCGACAGCTCTCTCGTCCAGCCTTACCAGGCCCTCACCGACCGCCAAGCCGAGAGCGGTGGAGGTGAAGCTCTTGCTCAGCGAGTAGAGCAGGTGCGGGCGTTGCGGGCCGAACGGGGCCCACCAGCCTTCGGCCACCACCCGCCCGTGCCGGAGGACCATCAGGCTGTGCATCTCGGTGCTGGCCTCGCGCTCGATCGCGTCGAGGAAGGCGATCACTCCCGCTGAGGCAGCCCCCTGACTGGCCGGCGCTGCGATGGGCAGCTGGCTCACAGGGGTGAAGGTTACCCCGGGCTCGGCCGGTGCAGGGGGAGGCTCAGGGGCACGTTCAGGGTGACCCCCGATAGGCGCCGATGCATTTGCGCCGGACAATGGGAACATGACCTATTCCGAACAGCCCGGCCCAGCCACCCCAGGGCCGGTCACAGGGGCACGCAGCCTGCGGCGTTCGGCCTCCGACCGCATCGTGGCCGGTGTCGCAGGCGGCTTCGCCCAGTACATCGGGGCCGACCCGCTCCTCGTGCGGGTCGGTTTCGTCGTGGGCTCTCTGATGCTCGCCGGAGTCGGTGGGCCACTGCTCTACCTCCTGGCCTGGCTTGTGGTCCCCGAGGACGGCCGGGCCGGCTCCATCGCCTCCGAAATGCTCGGAACACCTCCCTGGCAGCAGAGATGATCGGCGCGCTCCTGAGCATCACACTGAGCGGGCTGCTCATCGGTGGCCTTGGCCACTTGGTGGCCCGCCCCAAGCTGCACATCGGCCTGGTCTGGACGGTGCTGTGCGGCGTGGGTGGCGCAGTGCTCGGCGGCATCGCCAGCAGCATCCTGTTCTTCCCCTGGGGCGGTGACCACTGGTTGGCCCGGTTCGCCCTCGAGGTCGTCGCTGCTGCCCTGCTGGTCTCGTGGCTGGCCAAGCGCCGGCGGAACCTGGTGCACTGAGCAACGGCCCTGCAACTGCCACCGGGCGCCGTCAGTGCCGCGTGGCCAGCGGCGCCCTTCGCGAAACGCCGGCCAGGCCCACGACCGCTCAGCGCATCCGTAAGAGCCGCTAGAGTGGTAACAGTCGGCTCCTCGAGCCGGCGGCGCGCCGGGCCTGTCCGGTCCCCCGGGCCGCGCACCGACCATGTGGACAGGTGCCCAGGGATGCTCGAGCTCGACGCAACAGGCGACCAGTTTCACGACAATGCCGTCAGGGCCGGCCTCGGCCTGGGCTGGAGCGATGGGACGCCCCCAGGGCGCGGCGACGACCAAAGTGAGCTGAGGGACGGCCTGGAGCTGATAGCGGAGCTGGCCGAAGCGTTGCCGTCGTCGACACCTGGCCAGCTGTTCAAGGCGGCCTGCGCCGGTTTCGTCGAGCTGTTCGGAGCGGCTCGGTGCAGCACGTGGTCCGAGGACTACGACCGCTTGCTCGTGCTGCGCGACGTAGCGGTGGACGCCACCCTGGCGGCCACAGAGCGCGCCGCCCTGCCGACGCCCGGCGCCGTTGCGACCTGGCTTGCCGAGCTGTGGGGGAGCCGCGTACGCGCACCGGCCCCCAGGACGGGAACGCTGGCCTGCTCCGACGGCGACGGCTCGACCCGCGTCTTGGCGCTGGCGGTACCGATCGGCGAGCGGGCTGCGTTCGTGGTCGAGCGCCTCGCCCCCGCCCACTGGTCTCCGGCGCAGGTGAGGGTGGTCAGGATCGTGGCGGCGATGACCGAACAGACGGCCAGGGCGGCTCGGCGGGCGAGGGAGGAACGCGAGCAGACGGCAACGGCCGGAGCGCTACGCAAGCTGCTCGAGATGGGCATACACGCCCGGTCGTCCATCGAGGCGGCCGAGGCCCTGGCCAGCACTGCAGCCCAGGTCCTGGACGTACCCATCGCCTGCGCCTACCTCGTCGGCGACGGCGGGGTGATCACCGAAGTGGTGAGCGTCGGCGTCTCAGTGCAGACAGGAGCCCTCCTGCGCTCCCAGCTCGTGGGCAAGCTGGCACGAGGGTCGCCGGTGTGGTGCCGGACCGTCGAAGGGCCCGTGCCCGGGCCAGACCTGATCGACGACACGAACCGGGCCGGGATCGTGCGTGAGGGTGGCGTCGCCCACACGCTCGGGCTGCGCTCGATGGCCGCCATCCCGCTGCTCTCCAGCGACGGCCCATTGGGACTGGTCCTGTGCGGGGACCACCGGCCGCGCGAGCGCTGGCGGATCGGTGACCGGGAGCTCCTCGCCCGCCTCAGCCTGGAAGGGGCCGTGGTCGTCGACAACGCCCGGCTGCGCGAAGCCGAGCGCTACGAGGCGACCCACGACGTGCTGACGGGGCTCCTCAACCGCCGGGCTTTCACCGCCGCCCTTCACGACGCCCTGGCCGCGCATGACAAGGGCCAACCGGAGGTGGCGCTGCTGCTGCTCGACCTGGACCGGTTCAAAGAGGTCAACGACCAGCTCGGCCATCACCGCGGTGACGAGCTGCTCTTCGCCGTCGGAGCCCGTCTGCGCCGGGGCCTCTCTGGCACCGACCTCCTGGCTCGGCTCGGTGGTGACGAGTTCGCCGTCCTGGTTACCGGGGACGAGGCCGCCGGTCGGGCGCACACCGTGGCCCGCCGGATCAGCTGCCTGCTCGAAGGCCCGTTCCAGATCAGTGGATTGCTCCTCAACGTCGAAGCCAGCATCGGTATCGCCCATGCCCCTGCCCACGCCCGCGATGGCGCCGGGCTCCTGCAGCTGGCCGACGCGGCCATGTACCAGGCCAAGCGGGCCGGCACGGCCCATGTCGTGTACGGGCCCAATGTGTCCACCCAGCCCGACGTCGAAAGCGGCATGCTGGCGGAGCTCCGCCGGGCACTTGCCGAGCCGAAGCAGCTGGAGTTGCACTACCAGCCAAAGGTGGACCTGCGTACCGGGCGGCTCACCGGCGTCGAGGCCCTCGTGCGCTGGGAGCACCCCCGGCACGGGCTCGTCGGCCCGGAACGGTTCGTGCCCATGGCGGAGGAGACGGGCCTGGTCAGGTCGCTCACCAAGTGGGTGGTCCCCGAGGCGTTGGCGCAAGCAAAGCGCTGGTCGCAGCTCGGGATCGACCTGCCGGTCTCGGTCAACGTGTCCGCCCGAGACCTGGCGGACGAACATTTCGCCGAGCTGGTGGCCGGTTGGCTGGCTGCTGCAGGTCTGCCCGGCCGGCAGCTGGTGGTGGAGGTCACGGAGAGCTCGCTCGTGCGTGACCGCGGGACCGCCCGCCCCGGCCTCGAACGCCTGCGGGCCGTGGGGGTCCGTGTCAGCCTCGACGACTTCGGCTCCGGGCACTCGTCCCTCACCCGCCTGGCCAGCCTGCCCGTCGACGAGCTCAAGGTCGACCACCGGCTTCTGCGGCTGACCCGGCACCGGGCTCCCGTGGTCCGGGCCATCGCCTCGCTTGGCCACGACCTGGCGATGACCGTCGTCGCCGAAGGCGTGCAGGACGCCCAGGATGCTTCCTGGTTGGCGGAGGTCGGCTGCGACGAAGCACAGGGTTTCCACTTCAGGCGCCCCTGCACCCCCGCCGCACTGGAGCCCTGGCTCCTCCGCAACCGCCCGTAGGCCCGCTGCCCGGGACCACCGCTGCGCCAGCCCACGCTGGTCGCTGGCCCTACAGCCCGACGCTGGTGGCCCGCCACCCTGGCACTCAGGGCGGCCCGGTCATCCCTGCCCCGTCCACCCGCAGTTCCTGGAGCCGTTGGACGCTCAGGCGTAGCTGGCAGTCCTCCAGCACCATCGGGTAGATGGAACCGCCCTTTTCAGGCCACGCCGACGCCAGACATTCTGCTCTCTCGTAAGCCAGGAAACCCGACTGTGCGGCGGCATCCAGGTGGCGCTGGGCCTGTCCCCGGGCCCGGCTCTGGGCGGCCAGGGCCGCCTCGAGCTGGCCCTGCACCTGGTGCAGCTCGAAAGCGGCGCACTCATCGAGAGCAAGCTCGGTGGCGGCCGTGCGCTCACACGAGCGGTCGTAGCGTACGACGGGCAGCGTCGGTGCAGGCGACGCCGTCGAGCCGGCTCGGCCAGCGAGATCGGTAGTGGCGGTCACCATGGGCAACAGGGGCACCAGGGCCAGCACACCCACGCCTAATGCCGGCCACCAGCCACCACCGCGCCTGTTCTCGAGCCGACCGTGCCCGCACGCCACAGCGCTGCGGGCAGCGCGCCGCCTGAGACGGGCAGCACGCCGCCTGAGAATTGTGTACATCGTGCCAGTTTGGCACGCTCCGGACGGTTGACGGCCCCAAACCGCCAGCCTCCCCTTCACGAGCGTTGTCTCTGGCGTTCCCTGCACTGCCCGGGCCCAAGCCCGGCGAGGCGCACAGTCGACAGGGCACCGGGTGCTGGCGGGCATTCTGCGGGCGATGTCACAGCACCCCGCCTTGCACACCCGCACCGGGGAGCACAAACCGGTCGACCGGAGGTCAGAGCAACGCTGCGGCCAGGTCGGCCACCTCCGAGCGCTGGCCATGCTGGAGCACCAGGTGCCCGAAGAGGGGGTTGCCGGCGAAGCGCTCGCACAAGTAGGCGAGGGCGTTGGAGTAGGCGCTGGCGTAAGGGTTGTCGATCTGGCTGGTGTCGCCAACGAAGACGATCTTGGTCCCCACCCCGACCCTGGTGAGGACCGTCTTGAGATCGTTGAGCTCGAAGTTCTGCGCTTCGTCGATGACCAGGAAGTGCCGCTGCAGGGACCGGCCGCGTAGGAACGTTATGGCGTCCAGGCTCAACTTCTGGGCTTCTTTGAGCCCCTCCAACTGTTCCTTGGCGCTCTCGTAGCTGATCTGCAGGCCGCCGTGCTCATCATCAGACGACAGGGCCACCATGGCGTCCGTCACGGCCTCCATCCACGGCCCCAGCTTCTCCTCGGCGTCACCGGGGAGGAAACCGATGTCCTGGTGGCCGACGCTGTACAGCGGACGGTAGATGACCATGCGCTCGTAGATCGCTCCGGGGACACGCTGCTCGGGCGCCCGTTTCTGGTTGTGGAACTTGTCCTTGCAGTCAGCCAGGAAGAAGAAGTCTTCTCCGACCGTCTGGGCCAGGCCCGTAGCCAGGGCGAGCAACGTCTTGCCCGTCCCGGCATGGCCGGCCAGATCGG
>JAKACE010000150.1 GCA_021821705.1 Actinomycetes bacterium
GGCCTGGAACATGGCCTGGTCCCACGGGAAATCCATGCTGCTCGTGCCGCTCAGGCCCACGGCGCAGAAGCGGCCCCGACGCCGCAGGGCGCGCACTCCGGCCGAAATGGCAACCGAGCTTCCCGTGGCGTCGATCACGACGTCGGCTCCGTTGCCGCCGTGCGTCTCGACCAGTACGCCCACGACGTCCTCCTCCGGGTGCACCTCCAACGTCGACAAGCCGAGCCCCGCCGCCAGCTCGAGGCGGCTGGAGCTGCTCTTGCGGCCGACGACGGTAACCGATGACGCGCCAGAGGCCCGCGCCACCATCGCCGCCAGGAGGCCCACGGGGCCCGGCCCGAACACGATCACCGTTTCGCCCGGTTCGATCCTCACCCGCTCGACAGCGCTCACGGCGACGGCGGTCGGCTCCGTAGCCGCCGCAGCCAGGTCCGACAAGGGTGCCGGGACCCGGTGCAGCAGCCACGCCGGTGCGGCTACATAGGGGGCCAGGGCCCCGTTCACAGCTATCCCCGGAGCGCCCTTCGACTTGCAGTGCTGGGACAACCCGCGCCGGCAGAGGTGGCAGGCGCGGCACGCCCCGAAATGAGGCTCGCAGACCACCCTGTCGCCGAGCTGCCAAGCGTCGGCTTCCGGGCCTACCTCCGTCACAACCCCGACGAACTCGTGCCCGAGCACAAGCGGCACCGGCACGGGGTGCGTACCTTCGAGAATATGGAGGTCGGTACCGCAGATCCCGGTACCGAGGACGCGCAGTACCACCTCACCAGGGCCCGCAGCAGGTCGGGCCACCTCCTCCAGTTGCAGGCCCCCGTGACCTGTTCGAGCTTTCACCAGGGCCAGCAAGTCGCCGTCACCTCCGCGGGCCCCGCCGGCCGCTGGGCGGCCGGTCCACCGACAATGTCGAAGCAGGCCATCAGATGGCTCCTTCTTCCCGCAGGGCGTCCACGTCCTCGGGCGTGAGGCCGAGCAGCTTGGTGAGCACCTCGTCGGTGTGCTGGCCAACGAGGGGAGGCGCCTCCCTCACCTCGCCCGGCGTCTCGGACATCTTAACCACGACGCCAGGCACGACGACCCTCCCGGCTTCTGCGTGCTCGATCTCGACGAGCATCTCACGAGCTCGCAACTGCTCGTTCGAAGTCGCGGCCTCGATGTCTGCCACCTGGCTGTAGGGGATACCCGTCTTGTCCAGGACAGCGCAAGCCTCTTCTGTCGTCAACTGGGAGAGCCACCCGGACACGAGGCCTTCCGTGGCCGCTACGTTGGCCATCCGTGCCGCCACCGTGCGGTACGCCGGGTCCTCCGCCAGCTCGGGCCGGCCAAAGCCTTCGACCAAACGGCGGAACAGCGCGTCCGTCCCGGCGTGCAGGTACACGTAGCCGTCGGCCGCGGCGAAGATGCCAGCTGGGGCGGTGTAGGCGTCCCTGTTGCCCGTCCGGGGCATCTTGCTGCCCAGCAGCAGCCACGATGCCGCCGGGATACCGAGCACGGAGAACAGCGAGTCCAATAGGGAGATGTCCACGACCTGGCCCCGCCCGGTACGTTCGCGGTGGAACAGCGCCAGCATCGTCCCGAAAGCGGCGTACGCCCCCGCGATGTAGTCAGCCAGGAACGCACCCGTGAACATGGGCGGCTCCCCTTCACGACCGGTGCGGAAGGCCAGCCCCGAGGCGGCCTGCGCGGCGGCGTCGAACATGGCGCGGTTGCGCTGAGGGCCGGTCTGGCCCATCCCGGAGATGGAGGTGAGCACGATACGAGGGTTGAGCCGGCACAGGTCCTGATAGCCCAGCCCCATGGCCTCCATGGTGCCGGGGCGATAGTTTTCGACCACGACGTCGGCCCACCTCACGAGCCGCTCCAGTAGGGCTATCCCCTTCTCCGAGCGGGTGTTGATCGTGATAGCCCGCTTGTTGCGGTTGAACGTCATCGCGTAGATGCTGTGGCCGTTGAGGAAGGGAGCGTTCTGCCGAGCGTCCTCCCCTCCCGGTCGCTCCACCTTGATCACATCCGCGCCCATGTCGGCCAGGTGCATGGCGCAGGACGGCCCTGCTATGAAACGGGAAAGGTCGAGGACCTTTATCCCGTCCAATGCGTTGTTCACCGAGAAGCCCTTTCGTCGTGTTCCATTGGGGAGCCAGCCGCGTCGCCTCGTGCCAAGCCCTCCGGTTGGCGTCGTCGACCGTTCCAAAAGGACAGCCCGCCCGCCAGTTCTGCCCTCAGCCGCTTGTAGTCCGCGTACAACGCACCATAGGTGAGCGCCTCTTCGGGCACCGGCACCACCGGCACCCCAACGCCCACCAGGCTGTCGCTCAACCCAGCCAGGTCGGGCGCCAGCCCGACGCACACCGCTGCGAGCATTGTCGCACCGAGCGACGTTGCCTCGCTCACGTTCACGGTCACCAGCGGGACGCCGCAGACATCGGCCCTCAACTGGCACCACGTGGGGCTGCGGGAGCCGCCTCCGGCAACCCTGACCGTCCCGACACTCAGCCCAAGCTCCCCGTAGACCTCCAAGGCCCCACGCAGCGTGTAGGCCGCACCTTCGAGCACAGCCCGGGCCAGGTGGCCGCGCCCATGGTCCAGGCGGAGCCCGAACACCACGCCGGCGGCGTTGGGATCCCAGGCAGGGAAGCGGTCGCCCGCCAGCGAGGTCATGAACGCGAGCCCACTTGAGCCCGCAGCTACCGATGCCGCCAGCTCGTCGAGTGCGGCGAAGCCCCTGTCGTCCTCGTCAAGTCCCAGCAGCGATGCTACCTTGGCCACGGTCCCCCCTGTCGTCCCAGTCGGTCCCCCGACGGCCCACATGCCAGGCACGGCATGGGCGTTGACGACCGCCCGATGGGCAGCGTCGAACACCGGCTCGTCCGTTCCGTGGAAGACAACGTCCGCCGTACCTATGAGGTCCGTCGTGACGCCGGCGCGGACCAGCCCCGCTCCCACCGTGCCCACCGTCCCGTCGGGCCCGCCCACCGCGACCGGAGTGCCCTGGCGTAAACCGGTGCGCGACGCTGCCTGCGCGGTTACCGTACCGGCCAATGACTGTGCCGGGTGTACCGGGGGGAGCAGTCCCGGGTCGACGCCGACGCTGAATGCCAGGTCGACGGCCCACCGGCGTCGGCGCACGTCGAAAAGCATGGAGTACGAGGCGTGGGTCTCGTCGGTGACGGCACGGCCACAGAGCGCCGAGACCAGGAAGTCCTTAATCGACAGCAACCACCGGGCCTGCCTTGCTCGGGCCGGCTCGTTCCTTTTGAGCCACAAGTACTTGGCGGCTGGCAGCTCGGGGTCGACGACCCTGCCAGTCGTGGCATAGACGCTGTCGCGGCCAACTTCGGCTGCGATCCAACCGGCCTCCCTCCACGACCGCTTGTCGGGCCAGCACAGGGCGTTGCCCAGGGGCGTCAGCTCTGCGTCCACGAACACAGTCCCGAGTTCCGCGGCAATCGCCACCGCCGACACATCTGCCGCATGCTCCCGCACCGCCTGCAGTGCGGCCGTCATGGACCGGACCAGCTCCCAGGGGTCGATCTCCACCCGGTCGCCGGCGGGGAAAGCCAGAGCGTGCCGGTGGTGCCCTCTCGCCAGGACGCGGCCATCGATCGAGCGGACCGTGGCCCGAGCCTCGGTCGTGCCTACGTCGAGGGCGAGCAGAGTCGCAGGGCGTGTCCCCATTGTCAGAAGAGGTGCGCCCACGCACTCGGTACGGGGTCCAGTACCACATCTACGAGAGCCGGCCGGCCCCGCTGGGTGAGGGCCTCGCGGAGCGCGGCGCGTACCTGGTGCGCTCCCTGCGCCCGGCGCCCCCACGCTCCGAAACCCTCCGCTACTCTGGCAAAATCTACGTCGCCGAAATCGACACCGATGTAGCGAGGCTCACCCGTGAGGAACAGCTGCTCCTGCCTGATGTTGTTGTAGGCGGAATCATTGAGGACGACGATCGTCACCTCGAGCCGGCGCCTCACCGCGGTCTCGATGTCGGCCACCGACATCCCGAGCGCTCCGTCGCCGACCACGACGACCACCGGGCGGTCGGGGTGCGCCAACTTGGCGGCTATACCAGCCGGGAGGGCAAAGCCCATTTGACCGAAGTTGACGGGCTTCATGTACGAGCGCGGCCGCTTCAGCGGCAACAGATGGCTCCAGATGCCCGGGTTGCCGGCGTCGACGGAGAACACAGCGTCCTCGGGTACCGCATCTGCGAGCTGCCTCATCAACTCGATGGGGTGAAGTCGCCCTTCGGCGTCCTCCACGGGTGACTCGGCCAGCTGTTGCAGCCAGTCGGTACGCTCTTTGGCCAACGCTTCCAGCCATGTGTCGCGCGCTGTCCCGGTTGAAGCGGTCACGCGCCCGGCAAGGCCGTCGATCACGAGTCCGGCATCGCCCGGAAGCGCCACGTCAGGGGTGTAATGCCGCCCGATGGAGGCCAGGTCGGCGTCGTTGTGCACCAGCACGGGCAACGGCAGCGTCCAGCGGTGGGTGGAGCTGCTGCTCAAGCGCATCCCAACCGCGAAGACGAGGTCGGCCTGATCGAGAACGGAGCGCGCCAGGCGGGTGCCGTGGCGCGTCCGCGGGCCGAAGACCAGTGGGTGGTCGGACGGCACCGCGCCGATGCCCGAGAACGTGGTGACCATCGGTGCCTTCAGCTTCTCCGCCAGCGCCAAGAGCTCCGTCCCCGCGCCGGCGTAGGTTACGCCGTTGCCCACCCAGAAGACAGGGCGCTCAGCCGATGAGATCAGGACCGCCGCCCTGTCCAGCGCGGAAGGTCCCGCCATCACAGGCTGTTGGGGCTGGGGCGCAGGCCCCTGGCCGGGCCACGGAACGCCCTCCGGCACTGGCGCCTCGAGGATATCCCGGGGGATGTCGACGTGCACCGGGCCTGCCGGAGCGGAAGCTGCCAGCACGAAGGCCGTCCTCAGCGACCGTACCAACGCCCTGGCGTCTGTGACCTGCACGCTCCACTTGGTCAGCGGCCGCAGGATCGAGATATGGTCGGCCGCCTGGGCATCCTCCTCCTCGAGGTACTCCCGCCTGTTGTTGCACGAGATGATCACAAGGCCACTGCGGTCTCGCAGCGCCCCGCCGACCGCACTGGCCGCATGGGTGAGGCCGGGCCCTGTCGTCACGAGGCATACGCCGGGCATGTTCGTCATCCGGTACTGGCCGTCGGCGGCATGAGCGGCGCCCATCTCGTGCCTCATGGCGATCATGTCGATTGCCCCGTCGCCGTAGGCTGCGTCCAAGATGCCCAGCGTCTGTCCGCCAGGTACGAGGTACACCCGTCGTACTCCTGCCGTCTTCAACGCTTCGACGACCAGCTTGCCTCCGGTCGCCCCGTCCAGTCCCGCCTCCGCGGCTGGTGTGGTCATTGCCTACTCCTCCTTGTCCTACGTTCGCTTACTGCCAGGGACGCGCCTGCCAGCCACGGCCCCGAGCGGTCCGGCCCCGAGCTAGCGCCTAAGCCTGAGCGTGAAGCTCTGTTCGTCGCCCCGGTAGATGGCTTGGCTCAGCTCCACCGCGGTGCCGTCGTCGAGGAAGGTCGTGCGCTCCACGCAGACCAGCGCCA
>JAKACE010000151.1 GCA_021821705.1 Actinomycetes bacterium
CAGCTCGGCCTCGGCGGCCGGGCCCACCCCGGCGACGGGTGCCCCTTCCGGCCGGCCGAGCGGTTCGCCCTCGCCGGCCGGCTCCGCGCCCACCGCGGGCTCCAGCTACGCGGCCAGCTCCGGGGCCATGCCCGCGTCGGGGGCCGCTGCCGCGCCGGCCGGCTGCCAGGAGGCCGGCCCGGAGCGCCCTGCGCCCTCCGCCCGGCTGCTACTACAGGCCGTGGCCGTCTACCGGTCCATCCCGGCGAGGGTCTACCTCTACCAGGTCGGATCGGGCCGCGAGGCCGTGGTGGTGGAGGACCGCACCTGCTCGGTGCTGGTCGAGGTGCCGTTCTGAGAGCCTGTCGTGGACGTGGAGCTTGGACGAGGAGGTCGGCCGGCTCCGCCCGCCCGGGCGGTCACCGGCGCCCGGTTAGGCGCCGGGCCATGGCCAGGATGGGCTGCAGTTCCCGGATGTTCAGCAGTCGGGCCAGGTAGACGTACACTGCGGCCGCCGCCCCCGCCTGCACGACCAGGCGCAGCAGCAGCTCCGGGTCGCCGGCGCCGGACGGGAACGGCACGCCGAGGGCCACCGCCACGGCACCGCTCGCCACGGCGGCCACCACGATCCTGAACAGCGCCCTCACTGTCAGCCAGCCGCCCAGCGCGCCGACCTTCCGGCGGAGGAGAACAACGGCGTAGAAGGAGGTGACCGTGTAGGGCGCCACCCACGCCACGGCCAGGCCCGGCACGCCGACGGCCGCCGACAGCAGCGGGGCGGCCACGACGGTGAGGACGTTCTCGACCAGGTAGATCCGGAACATGGTCCGGGCGTCCTGCATGGCCTGGAAAGCCCTCATGAGCAGGAAGAACGCGGCGAAGCCGGGCAGGCCGGCCAGAAAGTACAAGAGGGTGGTGGTCACCAGGCGGGCGCCGGAGGACCCGACCGCCCCGTGGTGGATCGCGAGCTGCATGAACGGCTTCGCCACCGCCATGTACAGGAGGGCGACGGGAACCAGCACCGCCAGGGTGGTTCTGAGACCCGTGACGAACTGCCTCTCGAAGGCCACCCGCCGGCCGGCGGACCATCGTTCGGACAGGTCGGGCATGATGGCCGAGGCGACCGACACCGCGATCAGCGCGTAGGGCATCTGGAAGAACTGGTAGCCGAACTGGTAGGCCGTCACGCCGCCCGCGGTGCGTCCGGCCAGGATCATCACCACGGCGAGGGACGCCTGGTTGGCCAGGACCACGCCCATGAGCCACGAGCTGAGGCCGGCCATGCGGCGCACGGCCGGGTGCCGGGGGTTCCACACCGGCCGGAGGCGCAGGCCCAACCGGTGCATGGACGGCAGCTGTACCAGCAACTGGACCACGTAACCGAGCGTGGTGCCGAGGCCGAGGATCAAAACGGCGCGGGTGTCCCGGCTGAGCCGGTCGAGGGTCTCGGTGGGGCTCAGCCCCTGGCGGGCGAGGAAGTCGTCGGCGAGCACCTTGGTGACGAGGAGGGCGGCGATGGCGACCAGGTTGTTGATCACCGGTGACACGGCGGCCACCGTGAAACGGCGGCGGGCGTTCAGCAGCGCGGTGCTGGCGACCGTGGCCCCGAGGAAAAAGACCTGAGGGGCGAAGTAGCGCAGCAGCCGGGTGGCCAACGCCTTCTCGGCGTCGCTGGCCGCGCCGTGGCTGAGCACCAGGTAGAAGCGGATGACGAGCGGGGCTCCCACGTACAGCAGGGCACTGATGGCCACCAGCGCCACCGTGATGGCGGTGAGGATGGCCGATATGGAGCGCGACGCCTCCCGTGGGTCGTCCTCGTTCAGTTGTTCGACGAAGACAGGGATCATCGTCGCGGCCAGGATCCCGCCGAGGAGCAGGTCGTAGACGATGTTCGGGACGCCGTTGGCGTAGTTGAACGCGTCCGAGAGGACGCCCACCCCGAGCACGTAGCCGATCACCAGCACCCGGACGAAGCCGGTCACCCGGGACGCGAACGTACCGAACGCCAGGATGGCCGTGGCCTGACCCATGGACGGGGCGGCCTCCGCTCCGGGCGGGGGGCGGTCGGGAGCGCCGGTCCCGCCGAGGGGGCTGTGGGCCGGTGCCGCCGGGGGCCGGCGGGGCCCAGAGGGTGCCCCGGCCGCTACGACCGCATCCGGCTCAGGGGTGGGATCGGACCCGAGCGGGCGCGGCGCCAGCGGCTCGTAGAGGGGCGCCGGGCGGGAGCTGATACGCACCGGTGGCCGGGTGCCGGGCGGTGGGCCCGGCCGGGACTCCGGCCCCCCCTCTGCACCGGGGGGGCGCGCCACCGGTCCCGGGCGGCGGGCTGCGGCCTCGGCCTCCCGCCGGAGCTGCGTGTCCCGCTCCCGGCGGAGCTGCGTCTCCCGGTCGCGACGGCGGTCGAGCTCTCGCTGGTGACGGGCCGCCTGGTGGGGGTCGAGCTTGGGCAGCTCCACGGAGGCGTCCTGGTCGTAGAGGACGCCGGGCCCGGAACGCGCCGGAGGGCCCCAGGGGTTGCCGGCGGGCTCCTCAGGCTCTGCGTCCTGATCGAAGAACTCGCCGCGGCGACCCACCCGACCATCGTGGTCGAGCGGCAGGCGGGGGTCCAGTTCCTCGCCGGAGCGGCGCAGCCGGCCCACTACTGTCTAACCGTGAATCCCACAGGAGCCACCGGCGCGCTCTCGCCCCTGGACGGCCGTTACGCCTCCCAGGCGGAGCCCTACGCGCGGGCCTTCTCGGAGGAGGCCCTCTTCCGCCAGCGCTTCCGGGTGGAGGTCGAGTGGCTCCGCACGCTGTCGCACCATCCCGGCCTCGGCGAGCTGCCGCCGCTCGCGGCGGACGTGGACCGCCGTCTCGGCGCCTGGGTCGAGGGCTTCGGGCCCGAGGACGTAGCCCGTATCAAGGAGGTCGAGCGGCGGACCAACCACGACGTCAAAGCGGTCGAGTACTACCTGAAGGAGAGGCTGGCCGGGATCGGGTTCGACGCCGGCCAGGCCGAATTCGTGCATTTCGCCTGCACGTCGGAGGACATCAACAACCTGTCCCACGCCCTGATGCTGAAGGAGGGCCTGGAACGGGCATGGCTGCCGCAGGCCGAGGCGCTCGCCGCCGAGGTGTGGGCGCTGGCCCTCGAGCACAAGGACCTGCCGATGCCCAGCCACACCCACGGCCAGCCGGCGTCGCCGACCACCCTGGGCAAGGAGCTGGCCGTGTTCGCCGCCCGATGGGACCGCCAGGTGGCCCACCTGCGGGCGACGCGCCTGCTCGGCAAGTTCAACGGGGCGGTCGGGACCTTCGCCGCCCATGCCGTCGCCTACCCGGACGTGGACTGGCCGGCGCTGTCGCGTACCTTCGTGGAGGGCTTCGGCCTGGCGTGGAATCCGCTGACCACCCAGATCGAGTCCCACGACGCGCTGGCCGAGGTCTTCCACGCCCTGGCCCGTTTCAACGCCATCCTCCTGGACTTCTGCCGGGACATGTGGGAGTACATCAGCCGCTCCTACCTCCGCCAGAGGGCGGTGGCCGGTGAGGTCGGCTCCTCCACGATGCCCCACAAGGTCAACCCCATCGACTTCGAGAACGCGGAAGCCAACGCCGGCATCTCCTCTGCGCTTCTCGAGCACCTGGCGTCGAAGCTGATGGTGTCGAGGATGCAGCGGGACCTGTCGGACTCCTCGGCCATCCGGAACATGGGCGTGGCCGTCGGCCATTCGGGCCTGGCGCTGGCCTCGGCCCGCAAGGGTCTGTCCAAGGTCCGACCGGCCCCCGAGGTCATGGCCGCCGAGCTGGACGCCCAGTGGGAGGTCCTGGCCGAGCCGGTGCAGACGGTCATGCGCAGATTCGGGCTGCCCGAGCCCTACGAGCGGCTGAAGGAGCTGACCCGTGGACAGGCCGTGAGCGCCGACGACGTGCGCGACTTCGTGAAGGGCCTGGGTCTGCCTGCCGACGCCGAGCGGCGGCTCATGAAGTTGGTTCCCGCCGGGTACACAGGATTGGCGGCAGAGCTGGTCGAACGTCATCGCCCGGCTTGACATCTATCCCACGGAGACGGCTATGGCCCCCATGCCCCTGAACGACTCGATGTTCCTCCTCGCCGAGCGCCGGGAGCAGCCGATGCACGTCGGGGGGCTGCAGCTGTTCCATTTCCCTCCCGGCGCGGGTGAGGACTTCCTGCGCCGCACCTACGACTCGATGATCCACTCCGATCCGGGGGAGATCGCCCCGCTCTTCCGGCGCCGGCCGCACCGGCCGGTGACGAGCCTCGGCGCCTGGAGCTGGGAGGAGGATCCCGAAGTCGACCTGGAGCACCATCTCCGCCACTCGGCTCTACCCCGACCGGGACGGGTGCGTGAGCTGCTGGCGCTGGTGTCCCGCCTGCACGGCACGCTGCTCGACCGTCACCGCCCGCTGTGGGAGGCGCACCTGATAGAAGGTCTCGAAGGGAACCGCTTCGCCGTCTACTCCAAGGTCCACCACTCGTTGATGGACGGCGTCTCGGCGCTGCGGCTCCTGGCCCAGAGCCTGAGCCCCGACCCCGACGTCCGGGGCCTGCCCATGCCCTTCGCCGTCGGTGCTCGCCGGGCCCCGCCGGTGGGGCGGGGTCCGCACGGCGGGGGGGAGGACGGCGGGTTGGGCGGGCTGCTAGGGGTCCCGGCCTCGGCCCTCAAGGCGACCTACGAGCTGGCGACGCTCGGCCCGATCGCCGGGCGGGCCGCGCTGAAGGCCTTCTTCGACCAGAACTCCCATCTGCCCGGACTCGGCCCGCGCACCATCTTGAACCAGCCCATCACCGGCGCCCGCCGTTTCGCCGCCCAGTCCTGGCCCATCGCGCGGGTCCGGGCGGTCGCCGACGCCAGCCGCACCACCATCAACGACGTGCTGCTGGCCATGTGCAGCGGCGCCCTGCGGGCCTACCTGACCGAGCTCGACGCCCTGCCCGACGACCCGCTGGTCGCCATGACGCCGGTGTCGCTGCGCCAGGCCGGGATCGACATGGGCGGCAACTCCGTCGGGGCGCTGCTATGCAACCTGGCCACCGACCAGGCCGACCCGGCGGTCCGCCTGGCCCGGGTCCACGACTCCATGGAGCAGGGCAAGGCCACGCTCAGGGGCCTCACCCCGACGCAGGCGACGGTGGCCAGCGCGGTGGCCTTGACGCCCATGCTGCTCGGCCAGGTCCCGGGTCTGCGCCGTCTGGCCGGGCCCGGCTACAACCTGGTCATCAGCAACATTCCCGGGCCGAAAGAGGCGCTGTATTGGAACGGGGCCGAGCTGGAGGGGGTGTACCCCTTGTCCATCCCCACCGACGGCCAGGCTCTGAACATCACCGTCACCAGCTACAACGGCAGCCTGGAGTTCGGCCTGACCGGCTGCCGGCGCACCGTCCCGCACCTGCAGCACCTGCTGGTCCATCTCGAAGACTCGCTGGCCGGCCTGGAGAAGGCCGCCGCCGTGCCGTAGCCGACAACCTTCACCAGCGGGGGAGCAGGGCAGCCGCGGAGCGGGCTCGGAGAGCCCCGTCCCAGACCCCCGCCTGGTAGGCCAGGTCGTCGGCCAGCCAGGCCAGGGA
>JAKACE010000152.1 GCA_021821705.1 Actinomycetes bacterium
CCTGCCTGCCGGTACGGTGTCGGGCGCCCCCAAGGTGAGGGCGATGCAGATCATCGACCAGCTCGAGCCTGCCCGCCGGGGGCCGTACGCCGGTGTCGTCGGCTACATCGACTTCTCGGGCAACGTCGACACCGCCATCGCCATCCGCACCATGCTCGTCGGCCCGGACGGCCGGGCCAGCGTCCAGGCCGGCGCCGGCATAGTGGCCGACAGCGATGCCAGCTCCGAGGACCTCGAATGCCGCAACAAGGCCGCGGCCCTTCTGGCCGCCGTGCCCGGCGCCAGGCGGATCGCCGCCGCTCGGGTGGAGGCCTGACGGCGGTGCCTGAGCGGGGCGACGCCACCGGGGGCAATCTTGGCGGCCTGTGGGGAGTGGCCTTGGCCAGGGCCGCCGTCAGGGTGGCCGGCCCCGACGCCCGGAGCTACCTGCAGGGCCAGCTCAGCCAGGACGTGGCCGCGCTGGGGCCCGGCGATTGGGCCTGGGCGCTGGTCCTGCAACCCCAGGGCAAGTTGGATGCCTTCGTGCGGGTCAGCCGGACCGGTTCAGACGAGTTCGTGCTCGACACCGACACCGTGGTGGCCGACCGTCTGGTCGAGCGGCTCAACCGTTTCAAGCTCAGGACCAGAGCCGAGGTGGAGCGGCTCCCCTGGCGAGCCCTGGCCGTGCGGGGCGGCGGCACCGGCGGCCCGGAGGGGGCCGAAGTTGGTCGGCCGGTCGTCGAGGGCGTTGTCGAGGGCGGCGGTGCCCGGGTGCCCTTCCAGTGGGACGGTTGGCTGGGTTATGACCTTTTCGGGCCGGCGCCCCAGCTGCCGGCGGGGGTGGCTGCCGCCGGCCTGGCGTCTTACGAGCTGGCACGGGTAGCCGCCGGGTTCCCCTGCCACGGCGCCGAACTGGACGAGAGCACCATCCCTGCCGAGGCCGGGCTGGTGGCTGCCTGCGTCAGTTTCTCGAAGGGCTGCTACACGGGCCAGGAGCTGGTAGCCCGTATCGACTCCCGGGGCAGCAACGTGCCCCGCAACCTGCGCGGGCTGGAGCTCAGCGCCCCGGCTCCGGCCGGGTCGGTGTTGCGCCGCGCTGCCGAGGAGCCAGCGCCGGCCAAGGAGGTGGGCCGCTTGACCAGTCTGGCCGGCTCGGACGACCAGGGCTGGTGGGCGCTCGGTTACGTGGGGCGGGGCGTGGAGGCGGGGGCACGCCTCGAGGTCCTGGGCTCGTCCGGTGGCGATGTCGTGGCCTCTGCGCTGGTCAGGGCCCTTCCGATGGCGTTGAGCCAGGCAGCGCCCCCCGAGCCGTGAACGGGCCGCGCCCGGCCAGGCTGTGGCTGGTCGCCGGCACCGGGACCGACGTGGGCAAGACCTGGGCGGCGTGCGAGCTGGCCCGGCTGGCCTGTACCCGGGGGTTGAAGGTGGCGGCGCGCAAGACGGCCCAGTCGTTCGCCCCCGGTGAGGTCGGGCTCGATGCTCAGCGTCTTGGCGAAGCGACGGGGGAGAGCCCGGGGCGGGTGTGCCCTGAGCACCGCTGGTACCCGGTGCCGATGGCACCACCCATGGCCGCCGCCGCTCTCGGTATGGCACCCTTCGGGCTGGCCCAACTGCTGGCCGAGATCGCCTGGCCGAGCCCCGCGGTGGACGTGGGCCTGGTGGAGCAGGCCGGAGGGCTCGGGTCACCCCACGCCAGTGACGGTGACGGTGTCGACATGGCCCGGTTGCTGGCGCCGGACGCCGTCGTGCTGGTGGCAAGGCCGGGCCTGGGCACCCTGAGCGACGTGAGCCTGGCCAGTCGGGCTCTGGCAGGTGAGGCCGGGATCGGCCCGGACCGCCTGGTGGTGTTCCTCAACCGTTTCGATCCAGGGGACGGGCTCCATGCCGCCAACCGCGACTGGCTGACCAGCGCGCTGGGCCTGCAGGTGGTCACCGGGCAGGACGGGCTCCTCGAAACCCTCCTGCGCTAGGCCCGGCCGGCTCGGCCGAAGCGGGCGGCCTGGCCGCCAACCCGGGGGCTGGCGTGCTCCGCTGCTCACGGTGGGCCTCTACCGACAGGACAGGCCTACGGCAGTGGCGGGCTCACGGCAAGGGCGGCCTACGGCAGGGGTAGGCCGACGGGCCGCTCAGGCGTCCCCGGCGCTCACCGTCCAGCGGACGGTGAACCTGGCGCCCGGCTCCACCAGGCTGAGCCCCACCTTGTTGTTGAAGGCGTTGGGTATGCAGGTGTACGGCTCGACGGCCAGGCCTTCCCTGCGGGCGAAGGGGAGCGTGTCACCGCTGAAGACCTGCACGTAGTCGACCGGCCGGTCGTAGCCGAGCTTCAGGGCGACGCCGGTCGAGGGTGCCGAGAGGCGGACGTCGACCCGGCCCTGGTCGTCGCGTTGCACGTCGGCGAGCGTGACGTCGAGGCGGGAGCTCCCGATGCGGCGGCCCTGGCGGAAGTCGAATTCGGTGCCCTCCACCGGCAGTGGGGGACCGGTGGGGTTGAGCTTGGAGTCGACTGGCACGTAGCTGCGGGCCGGGACGACCAGCTCCATCTCGTCCACCGTCTTGGCGCCCAGGCTGAAGTACGGGTGCGCCCCGTAACCGATGGGGGCAGTGCGCTCGCCGATGTTCGTCCCCTCGAGCAGCACCTCGAACAACCCCCGATGCCAGCGATAGTGCTGCTCGAGCTCGAAGCTGAAGGGGTAGCCCTGGACCGCCAGCATCCGGTACGACATCACCAGGCGGTCAGCGGCCCGCTCCTTGACCTGCCAGGTGGCCCAGCGCGCCCAGCCGTGTATGGCGGCGCCATGGGTGTGGTCGTCGATGGGCAGTAGGTACTTCTCGCCCTCGTGCTCGTACTCTCCCTTGGCCACCCGCCCTGGCCACGGCAGCAGGATCTGCCCGTGGCAGCCATAGCCCCCGAAGCCGTCGTCGGTCACCGCATTGAGCAGTTCGGTGCCCTCCCAGCGCAGCCGGAACAGCCCGGCGCCTTGCTCAGTTATGACCGCACTGCGGTTGCCGCTGCTGATCTCGAAGAGCTCTCCGGTACGCGTCACCGCTGCTCACCTGGGGTGTTTGGCATTGCGCCCAAGGGTAGCGGGCCCGATTGACCCTTTCAAAAGGAGCCCGGCGCCGCCCCGGCGGTTGGGTGGGCCCCGGGCGCGCCTCCTAACCTGGGGCTCCATGACCAAGGACCCCACCGTCGAGCCCGATGACCACGATGTGGGCGCCCCGGCCTGGCTCGAGGAGCTCACCAGGCGTGCACTGCGATGCGAGCCGCCGACCCGTGCCGAGGCCCTGGCCGTGCTCAGGTCTGCCAGTCTGGCCGGGGGAGCAGTAGGCCGGACGGGGTCACCGGACGGGTTGGCGGCGGCGGACCTGCTGGAGGTGGTGGCTGCCGCAGGACGCGTGCGCCGACGGTTCTTCGGGCGCCGGGTCAAGATGAACTACCTGGTGAACATGAAGAGCGGCCTGTGCGGCGAGGACTGCGGGTACTGCTCGCAGCGTCGGGGCTCCGAGACGGGAGTGCTCACCTACAACTGGGTCGGTGCCGAGCAGGTGGTCCACCAGGCGGCGCTGGCCGCCTCTCGCGGCGCCAAGCGGGTCTGCCTGGTGGCTAGCGGGCGTGGCCCGAGTGACCGCGACGTCGAGCGGGTAGCCGGGGCTGTGAGCACGATCAAGGACGAACTGCCAGGCATGGAGGTATGCGTATGCCTCGGCCTGCTTCGTTCCGGCCAGGCCGGTCGTCTGAGGGATGCGGGCGCCGACGCCTACAACCACAACCTCAACACCGCCGCTTCCAACTACGCGGAGATCTGCTCGACCCACACCTTCGAGGACCGCCAGGGCACGGTCCGTGAAGCCGTCTCGGCCGGGCTGTCACCCTGCTCCGGAGTGATCATGGGCATGGGCGAGAGCGACGAGCAACTGGTCGACGTCGCCTTCAGCCTGCGTGAGCTCTCGCCTGACTCCGTCCCCGTCAACTTCCTCATGCCTTTCCCCGGCACCCCGATGGAGGGCCGGGCGGAACTGACCCCGGAGCGCTGCCTGAGGGCGCTGGCCATGTTCCGCTTCGTGTTCCCCGATGTCGAGGTCCGCATGGCCGGCGGGCGCGAGATGCACCTGCGCGGGCTGCAGTCCATGGCACTCCACCTCGCCGACTCGCTGTTCCTGGGCGACTACCTGACCTCCGAGGGTGCTCCGGGGCAGTCGGACCTGGACATGATCACCGACGCAGGCTTCGTCGTCGAGGGTATGGACGAGGCGACCTTGCCGCGCGACCGGGCGGCTGCGGCACCTGCACTACGCCGGCGCGGGCCGGGTACGAGCCTGCCGGCCAACGCCTGAGCGGGGCCGGCCGAGGGGATCTGGCCCTCCGCCGTCACGCTCGGTGCCGGGACGGGGCCGGGGCTCGGGCTGCAGTTCTACCGATATGCGCGTGCCGCCTCCGGCGTTGGTGGGCGAGACCGCCCATGCTCGGCCGCCCATGGCGGTGACCAGCTCCTCGACGATGGCCAGACCAAGGCCGGAGCCCAGCTTGCGTGACGCGGCGGAGGCGGACTGGTAGAGACGGGTGAAAACCTTGTCCAGGTCCTCGGGGGGGATGCCGGGGCCGTCGTCGTCAACCGAGAGGGTCGGGCGGCCCTCCCTTAGGCGCACGTCCACGCTGACGGTGGACCTGGCGTACTTCAGGGCGTTCTCGACCAGGTTGGCGACGACTTGGCCGAGCCGGTCGGGGTCGGCGTAGCACCTCGGGCCCTGGGCGGCCCGGCCCTCTTGCGCAGTGGCGAAGTCGGCCCCCTGGGCCATGGCGAGATCGGCCCCCTGAGCCATGGTGAGGTCGATCTCCAGCGCCAGTGCAGCCGGTTGGAAGGCTTGGACGGCATCGACCGCCGCCTGGCGCAAGTCCACGCCCTCGCACTGGAGGCTGAAGGCGCCGGCTTCGAGCTTGGCCAGGTCGAGCAGGTCGGCCACCAGGCGCTCCAGGCGGCGGGCCTCCGAAAGGATGACCCCGGAAGCGTGTTGGACGTCGTCGGTGGCGCCGTCGTAGAGGGCCTCGGCGTACCCCTGCACCGATGTCAATGGCGTCCGCAGGTCGTGGGAGACGGACATGAGGAACTGGCGCTGCGTACGTTGCGCCCGCGCCAGTGCCGCCGCCATGCTGTTGACGGAGTTGGCGAGAGACCACAGTTCGGGGCCGTCATGGCCGGCCAGCACGACCCGGGCTTCGAGGTCCCCGGCGGCGATGCGCCTGGTCACGGCTTCGGTCTGGCGAAGGGGCCTGGCAATGCGGTGGCCGAGCCGGTTGGCGGCCAGCAGGGCCACGACGACCGTCGCCAGCGACGCCAGGCCAAACCACGTCCAGGCGTTGCCCACCCCGGCCGGTGCCTGCCGGGTGAGCACGACGACCAGGTTGACGTAACCGCAGCTGGGGCACCCGGGCCTGGACGGGCCCACCTGTACGGGTGAGCGGACCAGCTTGGCTGCCCACGCCGTGCGGCCGTTGTGGCCGCTGCTCACCGCGTAGGCGCTGATGAAGGCGTTGTTGTAGATCTG
>JAKACE010000153.1 GCA_021821705.1 Actinomycetes bacterium
GCTGGTGAACGGCTTACCCAGGCTGTTGCGATAGGACTGCCCGTCCTCGGCTTTCACGGCCGTACCGACGGCGATGAACTCCGCCGAATCGTGGCCCCACTCGTAGAAGTTGACGTCCAGGCGCACGCCGACCACGCCGTCGGCGCCCAGTTGGTCGGCCTCCTCCTCCATGCGGTTCATGGCCAGCTCACGTGCGTTGTACATGGCCGAGGTCAGTGTCGTCAGCTCCTGGGAGGACCCCCAGCTGCGCTTCTGGAGCCCGATGTGGTAGATCGAGCTGCCCATCACCAGCCCGAGCGGGTGGAAACCGACCTGCTTGACCAACAAGAACTCGTTGACAGACAGATCGCTCGTAAATAGGCCGTGCTCCAGCTCGGCCAGGCGGGCGCCGGCGTCCTTGGGGAGGTCGGAAGGGACGTTGCTCACAGCGAACCACCTACGATCACGTTCTGGAGCGCAGCCCGGGCGCTCTGGTTTTCGACAGCCAGCACCTGGAGAGCGTCGAGCAGCCGGGTGAGCCACTGCTCGACGGGGACCTCCTCGTTGCGGATACGGATCCCGCCCGAGCTGCGGCTCACGGTGCACCTGACGCCGTGGCCCTCGAGCTCGGCGACATAGTCGTCCTGACCGAGGTGGGCAGTGACCGCCTTGATCTCCTCGCTCTGGCGGTGCAGAAGACCGCCCGTCGGGCGCGTCACCTCGACCCGTTCGGGCAAGGTGCTCTGCAGGGTGCGGGCCAGCACTCGCAGCATCATCTTGACGTCCTTGCTGTCGGCAAGCAGGGCGGCGGCTGCCATCTGCATGTCAGCCGGGGCGTCACCGCTCTCGAACAGCCCCGGCGAGCTCACGGTGCCGCCTGCTCGGGCGCGCCGGAAGCTGCGGCGGGGGCCGGCCCCAGGGCGGCGGGAGCCGGGCCCAGGGCAGCACTGGGGGCCGCCGCCAAACCGGCCTGGGCCTTGAGGGCGGCAAGCTCGTTCTCGACCTGAGCCGAAGCCCCCAGCTGGTTGAGCTGCTTGGCGATGTCGTCGCCATGGTCGGCGCCCAGGTCCTCCAGGACACCGGACTCGAGCAGCTCGTCCAGGGCCCCGGCGTGGGCCTGCGCTGCGGCGATCTTGTCGTGGGCCCGCTGAAGGGCGTCCGAAGAGCCGGTGAAGGCGCCGCTTATGCCCGCTATCTGGTCGTTGACAGCCGACGACGCCTTGGCCGCGCTGTACTGGGCCTTGAGCGTCTCCTTCTGGCTGCGGAACTGGGTCACCCGCAGCTGGAGGGCTTGCAACGTCTGGGTCATCTTGCGCTCCTGCTCCAGCAGCCCCTGATGCTGGGGCTCGAGGGCGTCCACCTCCTGCTGTGCGACCGCCTTGCGGCTCAGGGCCTCCCGGGCGAGGTCCTCCCGGCCCAGTTGCACTGCCTGGGCCGCCTGCTGGGCCAGCGTGCTCACCGTGTGGGAGAACTGGTCCTCCTGCAGCTCCAGCTGCTTGCGTGAGGCCGCTATCTGCACCAGTGCCGAGCGGACCTTGGTTATCTGCTCGAGCATCTGCTCGTAGCTGAGGTCCAGCATCTCGCTTGGATCCTCCACCTTGTCCAGGGCCTTGTTGGCCTTGGCCTGGACGATGTCGTGCGCACGTTTGAAGAAGCTCATCTGACCTCCGGTTACGACGCTGACGCGCGCTCATGCTAACCGGCGCGGCGCGGCACCGCCGACAGCACCCGGTCACGAGGCCCGGCCACGGGCAGCCCGGGGTGCCACCCGCCCGGGTGCCGTGCCGGGCGAGTGGCAGCAGAGGTCGCCGACCGGGAGGCCCGCTCAGGAGCGTGCGGCTCCGTGCACCAACTGGTTGGCGCTACGCAGTACGGTCGGAGCCAGCAGGGCATCCGGGTCGGCCAGCTCGGGGCTGCGCACCTCGAAAGTGTGCCGCTGCCCCGCCGGCAAGGTAACGAGCATGTCGTCGACGTGGGCCTCGGGGGCGACCTTGTCGGCCAACAGCGCTACGTCGCGCTGGAGGCCGTCGGCCTCGACCTCGATGGCGTAGCCCTCGGGGGTACGCCGCCACCGGGCCGACAGGGACGGCGGTGGCAGCTCCAGATCCTTGTCCTCGGCATAGAACCAGACAGCCCTGCGGTCAGCGCCCGTGGCCACCAGTACCTCGCCGGCCGGACGCCCTGCAGCGGTGAGACCGGCGGGCAGGAGGCGACGCTCGCTGGCACCGGGCGCAACCTCGGCGGCGACAGTGGTGCTGGCCAGCACCTCGCCGCTGAAGCTGGTGCGGGCGACGTCGATATCGGCCCGCCAGGTGCTCTTCGAATCGTTGACCAGGGCGAGCACCATGGCACCCTCGGCACCGCCTTCACCCGCCTCTGGAGGTTGGATGGTGAGGAGGCGGTCGGCGTAGGCGTGGCGCAACGCATACCACAGGGGCTTGAGCCGACCGTCTCCGTCGACGGCCGACCACGACACGACCGGCCAGCAGTCGTTGAGCTGCCACACGACCGTACCCCGGCACCGAGGGACCAGGGCACGCCAGTACTCGACGCCGAGGGCCACGGCCCTCGCCTGGACCAACGACGTCGCCCAGTGCCAGTCCTCGAAGGCCTCCGGCTGGGGAAACCGCAGTGCTGCCCACCGGGCCAGCTTGTCGTTGCCCTGGGCCGCCTTCTGGTGGACGGCCAGCTCGGGCATCCCCAGGTCGAGCGGCCTGGCGGTGAGCGAGCGCGTGAGCGTGGACCACGTCGGTGGCCCCTGGAACCCGAACTCGGAAACGAACTGGGGCTGGTGCTCCCGGTAGGCGAGGTAGTCCTTTTCGTTCCAGACGTCCCAGACGTGCTTGCTGCCGAAGCGGGCGTCGTTCGGATGGGCATCGTGGCCGAACGACCATGGGCTGCCGGCCATGTAGGCACGGGTCGGGTCGAGCTCGCCCACCACCGAGGGGAAGACGTCGAAGTAATAGGCCTCACCCCAGGTCAGCCCACCGAGCTTGTCCTTCCAACCCCAGTCCTCGTGCCCCCAGATGTTCTCGTTGCCTCCGCTCCAGGCAGCCAGGCTCGGGTGGGCGCACAGCCTGGTCACGGCCTGGCGTGCCTCCGCCTCGAACAGCGGCCGCAGGGGCGGCTCCTCGGCGTACGCAGCGCAGGCGAGGAGGAAGTCCTGCCACACCATCAGGCCCAGTTCGTCCGCCAGGCCGTAGAAGTCCTCGCTCTCGAAGATCCCACCTCCCCAGACCCGGAGCAGGTTCATGTTGGCCCCGACGGCCTGGGACAGGCGCTCCCGGTAGCGCTCGCGGCTCACTCGCTGGGGGAAGCAGTCGTCGGGTACCCAGTTCGCACCACGTACGTTGACCGCCCGGCCGTTGACAACGAAGCCGAGCCGACTGCCGCGCTCGTCGGGGCCCCTGCCGACCCGCCCGGCAGGGAACCCGGTCCGGCGCGGCCAGGTGGCGAACACTTCGTCCCCGCGCGCGCGCAGGCACACGTTCAGGTCGTAGAGAGGCTGCGCCCCGTAACCGTGGGGCCACCACAGATCGACCTCGGGCAGCTCGAGGCGTACGACAACAGAGGAGGCGCCGGCCGGCACCTCGGCCGTCGCGCAGCGGCCCGCCACCGACACCTCGACGCTCAGCTCCTGGGCGGCACCGGCGCCGCGCTCGATGTCCACGTGTGCCTCGAGCACAGCCTGGGCGGTGACAGGCGAGCCAGGTCCCGCCGGCGGTGCTTCCTCTTCGAGCGTCGTCGGGGCGCCTTCTCCCGCGCCGGGCAGCAACACCCACGACAGCGGCCTCACCGCCGCGATCCGCGCCACGTGCCAGCGCTCCAGGGCCACGGGCCGCCAGATCCCGCACGTGGGCAGGTCGGGCCCCCAGTCCCAGCCGTAGTTGCAGGCCATCTTGCGCAGGGCGTTGTAGGGGTGGGCGCTGACGTTGGGCCTCGGTCCCAACTCGGCTTCCCAGCGTTCGGCCGCGTCCACGGCCGCTTCGAACTCGATCTCGAGGTGGTTGGTGCCGGGCGCAAGCAGGCTCGAGACATCCCAGCGGTAGCAAAGGTGCATGTCGGAGGCGCGCCCGACCTCCAGGCCGTTGAGACGCACGGTGGCGATTGTGTCGAGGCCCTCGCACACCAGGTCGGTGCGCTCGCCGTCGCCGGCCGGGGGGACCTCGAAGCTCGTCTCGTAGCGCCAGCCTGTCCGGCCCACCCAGGCCAGGAGCGCCTCGTTGGCGTCGAGGTAGGGATCGGGCACCAGGCCTGCGCCGATCAGGTCCGTCGTGACGCAGCCTGGCACGGTCGCCTCGACGGCCCCATGACCGACGTCGTCCGGCACGGGACCGTCCGTGGGCCGGACGGTCCATCCCCCGTGCAGCGCGAGCTTCATGTCGTTCCTTTCCCGGCGGCAAGGCTGCCGCCTGCTGTCTTGAGTTGCGCCAGTACGGCGTCGTAGGCCAGTTCCAGCGCCAGGAGCGTGGCACCCCGCACGGCCGCTTCCCTCCCCAACCGGCTCGGGACGATGCGCAGGTGCCTGGTGGAGAACATGGTCCCCTGGCCGTACACCGCTTCACGCAGGCCGGCGAGCAGAGGGGTGCCCAGCGTCCCGATAGACCCCCCTGTGACTATCACCGACGGGTTGAAGAAGCTGACGATGCCGCTCACGAGGTCGCCCAGGGCCCGGCCCGCGTCCCTCACGACGTCCATGGCCCCGATGTCGCCGCGCTGCACGAGCTGGGCCACCTCTGCCGCTGTCGAGACGTCGTAGCCCCGGCCCTGCAGCTGGCGCACCAGCGCCCTCCCGCTGGCGAGGACCTCGAGGCAGTTGTGCCCCCCGCACGAGCACTGCTGGGCTGTGGTCGCGCCGGCCACGTGCATGTGGCCGATCTCGCCCGCTGTGCCGTCCGCGCCCCGGTACAGGCGGCCGTCGGCGATCACCCCACACCCGATGCCGGTGCCGTGCTTCACGAAAAGAAGGTTGTCGACGCCCTCCGGTGCCCACTTGGCCCGGTGCTCGCCGAGCGCCATCATGTTCACGTCGTTGTCCACCATGGTGGGAGCTCCGAGCCACTCCCCCACCAACTGGGGCAAGGGCGCATGGTCCCAACCCGCCATGTTGGGCGGCCCACTGACCCGGCCTTCACGGAAGTCGATCGGCCCGGGGAAGCCCAGGGCGCAAGCCCGCAGAGGGCCCACAACCGGGCCGGCTCCCGCCAGTGCCTCGGTCGCCTGGCCCAGCACCGGCCCGAGCACGGCGGCGGCTCCCCGGCCGATGTCGGTGGCCAGCTCGTCCTCCGCCACAACTTCCTGGGCGAACGTGCAAAGGCGCCACCGCGCGTGGGTGGAACCGAGATCCACTGCCAGGACGACACCGATGCCCTGGGGGAACTCCAGGCTGGTGGCCCGGCGACCACCGGTCGACTCGGCCTGGCCCGTCTCCACCAGCACGCCCGCCTCCATCAGCTCC
>JAKACE010000154.1 GCA_021821705.1 Actinomycetes bacterium
ACCAGAGCTCTATCCCAGTCACCGGGGCGCGCAGGACCAGCGTCGTCTCGCCGGGAGCAACCGTTGCACTGACGGACGCACCGGCCACGGTGGCGGTAACACGCAGCGGCCTTCCCGCTGTCGACGCCCTTTGCAGCTGGACGTGGAACTCCACCTGGGCATCGGCGGTGCGCGGTGAGCCGGCATCGGCCCAAGGAGGCTCGGTGGTGCCTGGCGGTGGCACAGGCAGGCTGACGGATACGAGTGGCCGGACGCTGGCGATTCGAGCCTCGCTCCAACGGTGCAGGCCGAGTTGCCGCCAGATGCCGGCCGTTGGCAGGTCCGGGCCCCAGTCCCACCCATAGTTGCAGGCCATCTTGCGGATCGCGTTGAAAGGGTGATGTCCGTTGTTGGGCCGCGGGCCGATCTCGTTGCTCATACGCTCGGCGGCGTCGACAGGGGCCTCGAACTCGACCTCGAGGTGGTTGGGCCCGCCGACCAGGGCGCTACGGACATCGAAGCGGTAGCTGCGGTGCATGTTGGCGCTCCTACCCACCACGGTCCCGTTCAGGCGGACGGTCGCCACCGTGTCGAGACCGTCGCACACGAGGTCACACCTTTCGTCGGGCCCGAGCTGCCCCTCGGTGAAGGTCGTCCGGTAGAGCCAGGTGGTGCGACCGATCCACGAGAGGCGTCCTTCATTGTCCCCCAGGTACGGGTCGGGCACCAACCCTGCGGCCAGCAGGTCGGTCGTCACGCAGCCAGGCACCTTCGCCGGGACCTGCTGCCCCCAGGTGCCCGCGGGCACCGGGCCATCCAGTGCCGTAACTGTCCAACCCTCGTGCAATAACCTCATTTGTTTCCTTTTCACTGGAGAAGGTCGGCTCGTGACTGGTTGTGTGCCGGCCCGCCAGCGTGGGCGGACCAAGTACGGATGGCCGGCGCCGTGGTCCGGTGGGCAACTTCGGCTAGAACTGGCGGAAGTTGAGTATAATTTAATCTAGCTTCAGTCAGCATGAGCTGTCAACCGTCCCACTGTGGTATCGTCGGCCTAGCTCGCCCATCCGCCGTGAGCGATCGTGACGGGTGGCAGGACAACAGGGAAAGGCTTACAGTGCGTATCTTGTTCGTCGGTGGGACGGGGCAGCGAGGTCTCGCGTGAAGAGGTCCTGTTGCACGCCTGGGCAGCGACGGGCTTTCCGGTCGCAGTGGTGCGGCCATCGCTCACCTAGGGGGTGTTGCGTGTCCCGGGCCCGGCATAACATCCGGTAATGACGAAGATAACTCCACACGATCGGCTCACTCTGGCCAGCGGCGGACAGATCCCGCTGATCGGTTTCGGGACATGGGAGCTGCAAGGCTCCGAGGCCTACGACGGCGTGCGGTCGGCCCTCGAGATCGGTTATCGCCACATAGACACCGCCACCGGCTACGGTAACGAGCAGTTGGTGGGGGCCGCCCTGCGTGACAGCGGCCTCGGCCGTGACGAGGTTTTCGTAACGACCAAGTGCCCGCCCGAGAACGCCGGCCGAGAGCTCGAGACACTCGACCAGAGCCTTTCGCTTCTCGGGGTGGATTTCGTCGACCTCTGGCTCGTCCACTGGCCGCCCGACGGTCGAGCGCGTCCAGAGACATGGGCGCAGTTTGTCGTCGCCCAAGATCAGGGCAGGGCCAAAGCCATCGGCGTCAGCAACTACAGCATCGGCCAGATCGACGAGCTGATCTCTGCCTCCGGTAGAGCGCCGGAAGTCAACCAGATCCCCTGGAGCCCCTACTCCTACGACCCGAGCCAGGCCGCGGCCTTGGCGGAGCGGGGAACCCGCCTGGAGGGCTACAGCCCTATCAAGAACAGCAACCTCGAGCAGCCCGTGCTCGTGGAAATCGCCCGGGCTCACGCCAAAACACCGGCCCAAGTCATCCTGAGATGGCACCTCGAGCGGGGTTTCATCGTCATACCGCGGTCCTCCAAGCGCTCGCGGATCGAGGAAAACTCCGACCTCTACGACTTCGAGCTCAGCCCCGAGGAGGTGTCACGAGTCGACGCCCTGGCGGGCTGAGCCGGTGCGCGCGGCAGCGCTCTGGTCTCTCACCGAGGCCGCCCTGGTCGGTCGTTACGGCGTCGTGACGGGGTGGTTCCCACGTACCGGGGCCTAGCCGCTAACGTCGTGTCAACATGCACGGCCGGTCCTTCAGTTACGGCGCGGCGCTCGTGCTCCCAGCTGCAGCGCTGGTCATGGCCGTGGGCCCGGGCCAAGCCGCCGCCGTGGCGCCCACGCCGTCCTCATCGGCTAGCGCTGGCCCGCTTGCTGGTGCGCAGCGCCCCGGAGCCGCGCCCGTGCCCGTGCCCAAGGTGCGCCTGGTCTGGACCAGGACGCTGCCCGATGCCGGGCACCCGGTAGCGCTGTCCTCCCCCAATGTTGCCCTGTTGGCGGGCGGCCAGGCCGTCGTCGTGGGTGACAGGTCCGGCCACGTGTACGCGCTCTACCTGGGCGACGGTCGGCAAGTGCCCGGATGGCCTGCCTCAACGGACGGCGTCCCCGTCGACTCGAGCCCCTCGGTGGCAGAGCTACCGGGGCAGGCGCTCGACACCGTGTTCGTTGGCGTCGGCACCTCCGCCACTCCCCACGCCGGAGGCTACGAGGCCTTCAATGCCAACGGTTCGCGGCGCTGGTACATGGCCGTGCGCAACCCGTCCAGCGACGGGGCCGCCGGGCTCACCTCGGCCGTCCCTGCATCGCTGGCGGTGGGTGACCTGCAGGGAGGTGTGGACGTGGTGGCCCCCTCGGTCGGCCAGGAGATGTACGCGCTCGACGCGGCGACGGGCCGGCCTCTCCCCGGCTTCCCGTGGTTCAGCGCCGACAGCGGCTTTTCTACGCCGGCAATTGCCGACCTCTACGGCAACGGCCGCAACGAGGTCGTCGTCGGCGGCGACCAGACGGCGGGCCTGGCCTACGGCACCCGCTATACCCAGGGTGACCACCTGCGGGTCCTGGCGGCCACGGGCAACGCCGGTACCGGCAGGCCGGCCGGTGGCCTGGACTGCCAGTACGACCCGGACCAGGTGGTCGAGTCGTCGCCTGCCGTGGGCCCGTTCCTGGCAGGCGGCCGCCTGGGCATCGTGGTGGGCACGGGCGGCTTCTGGCCCGGTGCGACCGCCACCGACACGGTCTTCGCCCTGGGGACGCGCTGTCAGCCGGCCTGGTCGGCCCACCTGGACGGGCTCACCGGCTCGAGCCCGGCGCTGGCCGACCTTGGCCTCGGCGGGCTGAGCGTCGTCGAGGGCACCGACAATGGTCAGGGGGGTGGGTCGGTTTACGCCCTGGGTGCCAGCAACGGAAGGGTGCTCTGGCGCACGGCCATGCCCGGGGAGGTCATAGGCAGCGTCGTGACCGTGGGGACGCCGGCGGGGTACCAGGACGTCGTGGTCCCGACCACATCGGGCGCTTTCGTCCTCGACGGGCGTACCGGGCGGCCAGTGGCGACCCTGGAGCGCAGTGTTGGGCTCCAGAGCTCGCCGTTGGTGACGGCGCAGGCGGCAGGAGCCGGTGTCACGCTCGCCGGCTACGACAGCACCAACGCCGGCGAGGTCATGCACTTCGAACTGGCGGGTTGGAGCGCAGGCGGAGCCGGCTCGTGGCCGCAGTTCCACCACGACCCCGGGCTCAGCGGGGTGAGCGCCGGCTGACCCAGCACAGTTCCTGATCAGCTGGGCAGGGCCGCGGACCGGGGCCCACGCCGGTAACGAGGCAACCGGCCTGGTGGAGCTGGCGGGGCCTCCCGCCCTCCAGGAGGGCCGGAGGTGGCGGGCCTCAGCCCTGCTCGATTTTGTCGAGCATGCCCAGGAGCATCGGTCCCATGAGGCTGCGGGCCTTGTCGTAGGCCTCGTCGTCCTCCTGTTCGAGGTTTTCCAAGAAGGAGGCCGAGACCACCTCCTTGACGCCACCATCGGCGTCGGCCACCGACGCCTCGAGGGACGCCAGGACGGCAGTGACGAAGGCAGTGGCGTCGCCGGCCTCCTGACCTGTCCCCGTTGACGCCACCAGACGCTCGTTGAATTGCCTGGCCACGTCCGCCATCAGTACGTGGGGTATGACCTCGCCGTAGTCGTCGATGTGCTCGTCGTACACCGTTGCCACATCGGGGACGTCCGATAGGAGCCGGTCGAAGGGAGCCGGCAGCGGGCTTAGCGAGGCGCTGCTCATGATGCCAGAGCGTCCTCGAGGTCCTTGATCAGCGCCTGCGCCGCCTGCCTGTCCTCCGCCGAGGCGTCCTTACCTCCGTTGGGCCCGCCCTTTTCGAGCCAGTTTGTCAACGCCTGCACGTACTGGCGGCCCTTCTCGTCATGGCTGACCCCCTTGGTGGGCTGGCCCGTCCTGTGCTCTTCCCGAATGGCGTCAGCCGTGCTGCCGTCGCCGATGACCGGGCCCCGCTTCATGTGCGCGCCTTTGTAAAGGTCCCTCACGAGGTTGGCGAGCTTGGGATGGGTGACCATGGGCTCGGGAAGTCGTTGCAGCGTTGCGGCCGGTAGGTGCTTCATCCGACGTAGCAGTTGGACGACAGCCGAGTTGCCGGCGGACCGCTGCATGACGTTCAGCGCCGCCCGCGCCGTGGTCGCCGAGCTGTCCAGGACGGAGGTGGAGGTGGCGCCGAGCGCCTGCCGGGCTGTCTGCGTCTCGGCCATATCCGCTCCCGGCGGAGCAGTAGCGCTCTGTCGCCGGCTGCCGGCCCTGGCCGGCAGGGGACGCTCTCCCTCCGCCGGGGCAGGCCTGTGGTGCAGAGCCATTGCCAGACAGTAGCCCGGTTTGAAGTAGCCCGGCTTGAAAAGGCCCTGCGCGCACGTGGGCCGGCCTTGAAGCGCCGCCCCGGCGGGGTCACCGTCAGCGCCACCCCGCCTGGTCTTCCGCGCGTCCCCGGGGCGCTGACGCTAGCCTTCGTTGCCTATGGCGAACGCCCCCGGTACCCATCCCGTGCCCGAGCCCGACTACAGCTCGGAGGCGCTCGTCTACGTGTCCCGGGTGCGCAGCGCGACCCGCCGGGTGACCGAGCCGGGCCCCGAGTACGACGTTGAGGCAACGCTGCGCAACATGCGCGAGGCGGCCATCTTCGATGCGGACGCGCCCGTTCGTAGCGCCAGGCCGGAGCTGCAGGCGGTCAAGTCAGGGGTCAAGAAGCTGTCGAGCTGGTACATGCGCTACCTCGCCGCCCAGCTCAACTCTTTCGCCGCCGCCCTACTCGACTGGGCCGAGCTCATGGCGCGCCGGGCCCAGGATGTCGAGGCCGACGTGGACGGACTGTCGGCGCGTGTCGAGGCGTTGGAGGAGCGCCTCGACCGTCTGGAGGGCCAGCGCCTGCCCGGCCCCGGTACGCGCGCCGCCAGTGTCGCCGAGCCCGCCGCCACCACCGTCGCCGAGCCTGTCGCCATCGTCGCCGAGCCCGCCGCCA
>JAKACE010000155.1 GCA_021821705.1 Actinomycetes bacterium
GGGAAGGGGGGGGCGGCGGGGAGAGGGCGGGCCGCCAGCGCCTACCGGGCGGCCGTCCCGGCGCCCGGTCCCTCTATCTTTCCCGGGGGGTAGCCCTCTGCAACAGGCAGGACGGCATGGCTCGGGCCGTCACCCGTGACCGGCAGTGAACCCGTAACACCCGACAGGTTCGCGGTGGTGGCCGGAGAGGAGCCGGGGCGGCGGTTCGGCGGCCGCCGCACGGGGATGACCTCGGATTTCCAGCGGCGGGGCCCCGACCACGGCGCTGGCACGGCGTCGGTGCGAAGCGCCAGCGCGTAGGCGAGATCCTCGTAGTTGACACGCCAGCCCCGGAAGTGCGGCCAAGCTTCTGCCACCTCGCGCTCACGGGGGAACTCGACGGCGTCCAGCTGGGCTACCGCCTCGGCAAACTCCTCGAAGGTCAGGCTGATGCCCCGGTCCGGGTCGGGGTCATCGTCGACCCGGTAGCCGAGGGCAGCCCCTATGTCCCGAAGGGCGCTGAACCCGGACCGCAGGGCCAGGCGTGGCTCGATGCGCTCCCTGCTCGGGCAAAGTGCCAGCATCATGGCGGCCGAGTCCATGACGGCGAGCAGGCTGACAAGCCACGACGTCAGGGCGCGGGGGGACCGGAAGCGGACCAGCACCGGGTAGTTGCTGTGGCTCTCGGCCACGTCGGCGGCCCAGCGTTCCCAGCGCTCGTAAAGCGCCGGGAACGTCTCGGACTTGACGGCCACTCCGTACCGGGCCCTCAGCAGCAGCTCCGGGCCCCACGCCGGCGTGCCGGCCCTGGCCCCCAGCAGGGTCACCTCTGTCTCGCGCCGGTTGAAGGCCGAGTACAGCGTGGGCAGGTAGGCGATCTGCAGCGCCACTACCACCACGCCGGTGCCGGCGGCCAAGACATCCACGGCGGTGCTGGCGGCCCCGGGCGTGTAGACGACGCCCAGGGTGAACATCGAGCTCGCCACCTGCTCCAGGGCCGCCCCCATGCCGTGCACCTGCGGCCACAGGACCAGGGAGTACGCCACCTCGTAGCCCGCCAGCCATGTGAGCAACTGAGCGACCAGCACGGCCGCTCCCTGGCCGGCCAGGACCCTGTCCTTGGCCTCATAGGTAGGGAAGGGCCTGAGCAGGACTTGGAACAGGTGGTCCACCGCCGAGTCGACAAGCGTGGACAGGAGGGTGCGCCTGGCTCTCGGCACGACCAGGGTCCGCAGGATGTGCCCCGTCACGGCCAGCACCATCACCGCGCCGGCCACGACCGCTATGACATGGACGACAGCCACCAGGCCAGTCTGGCGGGCCCCGGCGCTGGACGCCCGGTCAGGCCGATATGCGGCCCCGCACGCAGCTCACGGTACGCCCGGCCACCCAGACCACCCCGTGGTTGTCGAGCTCGATGTGGACCACGCCCTTCCGGCCCAGCGCACCACCCTGGCTGGCGGCGTAAGGCGAGCTCACCTTGCCCGCTCCCAGCAGCCATTGCGCCAATGAGGCGTTGAGGCTCCCCGTCACCGGGTCCTCGGCCACCGCCCCGAGCGGGCCCTTGGGAAAGAAGGCCCTGACCTCGTATGCCGCCGGGGCGCCCGGCGGGTGGAAGCCCACCAGCCCAACCTTGTGGTCGAGGCGCCTGGGTGGGGCCACGTCGAGCACAGCCTGGGCACTGGCAAGCTGCAGGGCCACCCAGCCCGGGCCGTTGTCGACCCATTGGGCTGCCTCTATGTCTCCTCGGCCCAGGCCGAGGGCGCCGGCCAGCTCGGCCACCAGGGCGTCCTCGACCGGCCCCGAGCGCACGAGCGGAGGCGCAGCGAAAGCCAGGCCTCGAGCGGTGCGGCGCAACCCGACGAGCCCGGCACCGCATTCCTGCGTCAGGGTGCGGCCGGCGGGCACCCGGGACAGCGGCTCACCGCTGGCCTCGAGCCAGGCATGAGCGGTGCCGAGGGTTGGATGGCCGGCGAAGGCCAGCTCCTCCGCCGGGGTGAAGATGCGCACCCGGTAGTCCGCGCCCACCCTGGTTGGGGGCAGCACGAAAGTGGTCTCGGACAGGTTGGTCCAACTTGCCACCCTGCGCATCTGTGCATCGCTCAGGCCTTGGGCCCCGAGCACGACGGCAAGGGGGTTGCCAAGGAAGGGCTCGGCGCCGAAAACGTCCACCTGGACAAAAGCAAGATCGGCGGCGGCCTGCCCGCCCTCATGGGCCTCATGCGCCGGCCCCGAGGTCTCGGCGGCACCCGGCTGGGCCGTGGCAGCGCTCACTCGAAGTTGCCTGGGGCGACCGCCCCGGCGCCCTCGGCCACCCCCAGTCCTCGAAGGCCGAGCCCGTTGCCAGTAGGGCCTGGGTTGGAGCCGGGGGCACCGGCACGCTCGCCATTGGCAGGGCGGCCACTACCGGCCGCTTCGTAGCGCTTCAGGAGCATCGAGATGCGTTGGTGGCTCACGCCGAAGAGCCTGGAGATAGCGCTCACCCCGGCACCCTCGGTGGTCAGTTCGTGGACCAGCGCCTTGCGCAACTGGCTCGCCGTGCGCAACAGCCGCCTCGTCATGTGCTCGGCCAGCCCGAGGGCTCTCTGGGGCCCACCGGCGGCCATCGCCTGCATGACCGTCTGCCCGGCGGCGCGCTCGGCGCTCACCCGACGTGACTCCTCGGCCAGTACCCGGCTCTCGCGGGCTGTCGTCTCGGCCGCCTCGGCTACCGCTTCGAGAGCGTCCGCCACCGGGTCTTCGATGGTGACCAACTCGTCGGTCTGCACGACATCTCCTTTCGGCCTTTCGTGGCCATTATCCCCACAACCGCGCCCGCCAAAAGTTGCGGCCCTGCCCGTGCCTGTTTGGCCGGGCCGGCTCCGAGCCGGTACCGCCGGGCGGCGGCCGGCGCGGAGGGGGTGAAACGGGGTCATACCCACGGGGACAATTTTCACGACATGCCCCTGAGCGCAAGCACCGATGGCTGGAGAGGGAGCCGGTGGCCCAGCTGACGGCCCGGCACATCCGAACCCCTGTCGTCGGACGGCCTAGCCGGTCACGGGGTGGGTCGGAAAGGTGCCACCAGGCCCGAGGATGTCGAACCCGTCCGGCGTATTGAGCAGCCCGGGGGCCGTGCCGGCCACTCCGGTGTGCCCGTACTGCCACACCACGGCGTTTGTCTTGGGGTCGATGGCAACGATGCGGTCGTTGTAATCGTCGTTCAGCATCACAACGCCGGACGGCAGCATCTCGCCCAGCGACGGCTGGTTCAGTTCGCCTGGTCCCGAGAGGGGCTTGTAACGGTACAGGACCTGCCCGGCACGGTTGAAGAACAGGAAAGACCCGGGGTTTTCGTAGTCGGCAACCATGTACTCGCCATGCCCGAGCGGTTGGGGGTCCGAGGGGTAGTTGATGGGCAGGTGCACGCTCCAGAGCATCTTGCCCTGGGGCGTGTACTCGTCGATCCAGGAGCCGTTTATCTCCGATACCAGGATGTTGCCGTCTGCCAGGGGCGTGTCCCCGTTTGGCGAGCCGAGGTAGTTGGGAGGATTGTGGTAGCAGACGGTGGAGGTGCCGATCTGCTTGATTACGGTCTTTGTGGCCGGGTCGATGAAGAGGATACGGCAGTTCTTGGGGTCGGCGACCACCACCTCACCGTTTTTGAGCAGGTAGGCGTCGTCGGGGTTGTTGAGGTAGCCGGGAGCGTAACCGGCCTGGCGCGGGTGCCCGTACTGCCAGAGGACCTTGCCCGAGGGGTAGCCGATCTCGACCAGGGTCTCGTTTTCTTCCTGGTTCGAGATGATGGCGGTGCCGTGGTGTATGAAGAAGGCGTCGTCCGGGAAATAAAAACCGCCCGGTGGTGGGGGCGCAGTCCTGTTCGGGTACTCCCATATGCGCTTGCCCGTGTCGTCGAGCACCAGAAGGCGGTTGTTGCCCCGGTCGGCGATCAGCAGCTTGTCCCCGAAATAGGGTGAACCCGCCCCCGGGACGCCGGCATAACCGAAGCCCGTGTTGGGCGATACCACCTGGGAGTAGGCCGTCTGCGCCCCTCCGCTCACCTCGCCGCCGATCATCCAGAGGCGCCCACCGTTGACGGAGGCCCCGGCGTAGGCCACGGGGACCTGGAGTGAGCCCGCCACCAGGAACTTCCCGGTGGCAACGTCGTAGGCGTACACGGTACCCGACGGCCCCCCGGCCGCCCCCGCTACCGATGCCGTCTGCCCCCCGGCGAGGTAGATGTGACCGCCCAGCGAAGCCGCGGCCGCACCTGCCAGCGCCTGTGGCAGCTGTCCGAGCACGCGTGACGCGCCTGTGGAGGGCTCGACCACCTGGACAGTCGGGACCGGGGTGCCGCTCAGCGTCGAGCCACCGAAGACGTATATGTTGCCACCGGAGACAGCCAGGGCGGGGTACCGCACCGGCACCGCCAGTTTGGCCACGGCCCGGAAGTGCACCCCGTCCGTCGTTGCCAGCACGCTCGGGTCCAGAGCCGTGCCGCTGTAGCCGCCCACGACGTAGGCCGTGCCTGCGATGGTGACGGCGGAGGCGTCGGCACGCGCTCCGGGCAGGGTGCCGAGCGACGACGCAGTGCCCGCTGCGCTGACCCCCTGCGCATAGTCCGCAGGCGCGCTCGACCCGCCGCCCAGGACGAGGTCGTTGCCGCCCACCTGGGCGGAGGCAGCATCGTGAGTGGCCGAGGGAAGGCTGGACAGCAGGGTCAGCCCACCCGTAGCCAGGTCGAGGCGGAACACACCCACCTGGGAACCACCGGAGGTCTCGCCACCGGCGACCACCATGCTGCCGGCACCGTCGGGCAGGACGGCCTCACGGCTTATGGGCGCCTGCAACTGCCAATCGACCAACCCGGCCTCCACCGCCGGTATCCCCGAACCGGCGCCCGCCGTGAACGCGCCGGCGCCCCGACCACGACCAGGTGCGTTGTGCTTGCCGACACCCCTGGCGGCCGCGCCTGCGGCGCCTGCGGCGGCCGCAGAGCCGGTGGAGCGGTGGGCGCGGGCAGGAGCCGAGGCGGAGCCACCGGCCGTGTGCCCGCTCCCTGAAGCACCGCCCGAGGTCGCCGCCACTACTGCGACCAGGACAACCGCGCCGACCAGGGCGCCCCCGGTGAGCGCGGCCCGCCTCCTGCGCAGCACGACGTGGCCGGCGGGCCCAGCGCCGCGGGTGTCGCCGGGTGGAGCCACCCGGCGGCTACGCCCCTCCGCCCGCTCACCGGACCTGGCCTGCTCCTGCTCTTGGCGCTGAGCCCGCAGCCGGGGCGGCCCCGCCACCGCTCGCTGCGGGCGGGTCACCGGCCCGTCGGTTGGGGAGACCTCCCCATAGTCGGAGGCCCCATAAGTGCCGCCCTGGCTCACAATGCCCTCCCACCGGCCACACAACG
>JAKACE010000156.1 GCA_021821705.1 Actinomycetes bacterium
ACCCGTCGCCGGCACCGTAGCCAGCGGAACCGCCGGCCTGGCCACCGCAGGAGCCGCGGTCATTACAAGGGTCACAGCAGAGGCGGCCGCTGCCGCCCACGTGAGCCGTCTGGTGGGGCGCCCCCATAGCGGGCGCGCCAAGCTAGGGACTAGGTGCACCTTTACCGTCCTTTCGACGTTCTGGTTGACTGCGTTGCGCCCGCTCAGCCGTCCTGGCTTCGCACGACGGCGACACCCCAAGGGGGCAGGGTCAACGTGCCGGCTGCCCGCACGTTGCTCAACACCTCGGTGCCCGACCATGTCACAGTCACCTGCCGCTCGGTTGCACCATGGTTGACCAGGAACTCGTACCGGGCCCCATCGGCCCGGCGGACCGTGCGCTCCACCCCGGGCTCGCCATCACGCCCGCGGGTGGCCTCGCAGCGGTGGTAGAGGCGGCGCATGCCCTCGGCGTCCAGGCGCACGCCGACGTAATAGGCCGTGCCCGCCCCATAAGCCGTCTCCACCACGGCCGGGGTGCCGGTCCAGGGACCGGACACCACCCGGGCCAGCACCTTGCCGTCGCGTTCGACGGCCACGTCTGCCCAGAAATCGCCACTCGTGCGCGTGCCGTCCTCCCACTCGACCTCGACCAGTTCCCCAGCGGGAAGGGGGGCGACGTCCAGCACGTCGCAACCGAGCAGGGGCCGCAGCGGGCCTCCGTAGGGGCCCAGGTGCACCTCGTCGTGTGCGTTCACGATGCCGCTCCAGAAGGAGATGAAAGCGGTCCCGCCCCCCTGCACGTAGGCGACGACGTTGGCGCCCTCCTCGTCGCTCAGCAGGTACAGGCTGGGGGCGACGACGGCGCGGTACCCGCTCAGGTCCTCCGACGGCCTGCAAAAGTCGACAGTCACCTGCCGGTCGTAGAGCGGGCGGGCCATCCAAGCCAGTTGCCCCTGCATGCTCATGTCCTGCGCCGGCTGCGTCCCCTCCTCCAGCGCCCACCAGTTGGGCCAGGAGAACAGGATGGCAACCTCCGCTGCCACTGGGGCCGCCCCGAGGGCTTCAAGCCGCGCCACTTCCCCGCCGAGCTGGACCACTTCGGCGAACACGGGCGAGCGTTCGCCCGAGTGGGGCACCATCGCCGAGTGGAACCTCTCAGCGCCGCTGCGCGAGGCCCTCCACTGGAAGAACAGCAGCCCCCTCGATCCTCTGGCCAGGGCCTGGTAGGCCAGGGCGCGCATCTGCCCCGGCACCTTGGGCACGTTGTGCCTGCGCCAGTTGACCCTGTACGTGGTCTGTTCCATCACCACCCATGGCACCGACTTGTTCAGCGATCGCGCCATGTCGTAGTGCAGCGCCGACCAGAACGCGCTGTGTGGGTCAGCCGGGTCGGGGTAGTTGTCCGTGCTGACGACGTCGAGGTGCTCCGCCCAGGCGAAGTAGTCGAGGGGCTTGAACAAGCCCATGAAGTTGGTCGTCACCGGAAGGTCCGGGCGCGCCCCGCGCACCAGGCGCTTCTCCTCCAGGCACTCCTCCAACCACGTGTCGCTGCTGAAACGCTTGAAGTCGAGCAGTTGGGCCGGGTTTGGGTGCGTCGGCGTCATCCGGGGCGGCAGCACCTCCTCGAAGGTGCTGTAACGCTGGCTCCAGAAGCTGGTGCCCCAGGCCCGGTTGAGCTCGGCCACGGGCCCGTACCGTCCTGCCAGCCAAGACCGGAACCCCTCGGCGTGACGGTCGCAGTAACAGTAGGGGACGTGGCAGGCGTACTCGTTGTGCAGATGGAACATACGCACGGCGCCGTGGTCCCCGAGCTCCCCGGCCAGCCTGGCGACCACCCGGGCCGCCAGCCGCCGGTAGTTCGGGCTGAGCACGCAGAAATGCTGGCGGCTGCCGTGACTGTAGCGGGCCCCGCGCTCGTCGACGGGCGCAACGTCGTCGTAGCCGGCAGTGACCCACGGAGGCGGGGAGGCGGTGGGCGTCGACAGGTCCACTCCGATGCCGGCGTCTCCGAGCAGGTCCATCACCTCACGCAGCCAGCCGAAGTCGAACTCGCCTTCTCGCGGCTCGAGCTGCGCCCACGAGAAAACCCCCACCGTCACCAGGTTGACCCCGGCTCGGCGCATCAGGCGCACGTCATCGCGCCAGGTCTCCGGCGACCACTGCTCGGGGTTGTAATCCCCGCCGTAGTAGATCGGGCCCACCGGTGCGGGCCTACGCTCGAGAGTCATCCGGGCCTACCTTTCAACCAACGACAGCGCCGAACGTGAGCCCGCGCGCTATGTACTTCTGAAGGAACGGGAACAGCACGAGCATGGGCAGCACCGAGAGCAGCGAGCCGAGGATCACCTCGGGGTAGAGCGGCTGCCCCGCCCCGGGCAGGTTGAGCTCGCTGGCCCATGCAGACAAGCCCACCGTGAGGGGGAACTTGGTCGTACTGCCGAGCAGCACGAGCGGAAGGAAGTAGTTGTTCCACGTGCCGATGAAGTCCAGCAGGAACAAGGTGACCATCCCGGGCATCAGTACCGGCCTGCTGACCCGCCAGAACGTACGCAGCTCGCCCGCCCCGTCAACCCGAGCCGCGTCGAGCAGGGCGTCGGGCACGGCGTCGACGCTGAACAGCAACATGAAATAGACCCCGAAGGGGTAGACGACCAGTGGCAATATCAGGCCCTCGTAGCTGTTGACCAGGCCCAGGTCGTGCTCGAGCAGGAACAGCGGCACCACCAGGGCCGTGGCCGGCACCAGGAAGGACGCCACCACCAAACCGGTCACCAGGCGCCTGCCCTTGAACTCGTACTTGGCCAGGGCATAGCCGCAGAGGGTGGATATGGCCGTAGCCGCCAGGGCGGTCACCAGGGCATAGACCGCCGAGTTGACCAGCCAGTACTTGAAGTAGCCGCCGTCAACGCTGAACAGCAGGCTGAAGTTCGAGGCCCACGACAGGTGTGCAGGCGGCAGGAACGTCGAAGTATTGAACAATTGGCCCGTGTTCTTGGATGAGGCGACCACCAGCCAGTAGATCGGCGCCAGGACGTACGCGGCCACCACGACGGCCAGCGCCGTGCCAGCGGTCGCCTTGGCCCGGCTGGCCAGGCGGTAGCGGCGGGGCCCTGGGACGGTAGTGGGGACGGTCGCCGGGACAGCTGTCATCGTGCCCTCCTCGCCACGTGCCCCCCGCTCAGGCCACGGCGGCGCACGATCCCGTAAAAGGCGCCCGTCGCCACCACTGTGATCAGCGCCAGGACCACCGACTGGGCAGCCGCCAGCTGCTCGTTGCCGAATGAGAAGGCCGTGTTGTATATGAGCTCGTTCGGTGAATAGCTGCTGCCGATGCTGGCAATGTCGTTGAGGATCATCGGCTCGTTGAACAGTTGCAGGGAGCCGATGATGGACAGCACCACGATGAAAAGCACCGTGCGTCTCACCATGGGCAGCTTGACCCGCAATGCGACAGACAGCTCGCTGGCACCGTCCACCTTGGCCGCCTCGATCACCTCACGGGGCACACTCGTAAGGCTCGTAAGCAGGATGGTCATGTTGTAGCCCGTCCATTCCCAAGTGACGATGAGCATCATCGCATAGAGAACGAAACGGTACGACAACGGCGTGAGCGGCCCCGAGGTGATGCCCAGCAGCGAGGGCACCCTGACGGGCGCCCGCAAGTTGCTGGCCCGTTGCCCTGACATCGACGGCCTGTTCGTGGGCTCTGACCTGATGGCCCTGCAGGCACTGTCCGTGCTGCGTGAGGCCGGCCGCCGGGTGCCAGGCGACGTGGCCGTTGTCGGCTTCGACGATTCGGCCGCTGCGACCATGGCCGACCCGCCCCTCACGACTGTCCACCAACCCTTCGAGCGCGCCGCTGCCGAAGCTGTCAGGGTGCTGAACGAGCTCATCTCGGGTGCCGCCACCGGGCCGCAGCACGTTGTGCTCCCCACCAAGCTGGTCCGGCGCCGGTCGGCCTGACTCAGGACGGGGTGGCGCGGCCGGCCGGCCGTGCAGGCCCAGACCGGCCTCACCTTCGCCGATGACCCGGCCCGGGCCCCTGCCAGGCGGTATTACTGGAGCCGATGCCTGACAGAGATCCCCTCCCTCAGGGCCCTGCAGCGCCGGCCCGTCACGGCCCGGCCGATGTCGGGGCCCCCGGAGCGGACGTCCGTTACCTCGTCGCCGCCCTCGGCCTCATCTCCTCCTTCATGGTGGGCGAGGTGGTGGCCGCCGTAGCGTCGGGGTCACTGGCCCTTCTCGCCGACGCCGGCCACATGATCACCGATGTCGGCGCCCTCGGTGCCAGTATCTGGGCGGCACGGCTGGCGGCGAGGCCGGCTGGAGGCCGATGGACCTACGGGCTGAAACGAGCCGAGATCCTCTCCGCTGCCGGCAACGGCGTCATGCTGGTGATGATTGCCGCCGTCATCGTCGTCGAGGCCGTAAGCCGTCTGGTGAGGCCTCCGAGCGTGGCCGGCTCCGTGGTGCTGGCCGTGGCGCTGGCCGGCGCCGCTGTCAACGTGGCGGCAACGGCTGTGCTGGCGCGCGCCAACCGGACCAGCCTCAACGTGAGGGGGGCGTTCGCCCACATCGTGACCGACCTTTACGCCTTCGGTGGAACGGCCGTTGCCGGTCTGGTCATCGTGTCGACCGGCTGGTCGAGGGCCGACTCGGTGGCGTCCTTGCTGGTGGCCGCCCTCATGGCCAGGACGGCCCGGGGCCTGCTGCGTGACGCCGGCCGCATACTGCTGCAAGGAGCGCCCGAGCAGGTCTCGCTGCCCGAAGTGCGCGCCCACATCACCGGGCTGGAGCACGTGCTCGGCGTGCACGACCTGCACGCATGGACCGTTACCTCCAACCTGCCCACCCTCTCGGCCCACGTGGTCGTGGAGGACCACTGCTTCGCCTCGGGCCACGCGCCCCAGATACTCGACTCGCTGCAGGCATGCCTGGGCGAGCACTTCGACGTGGAGCATTCGACCTTCCAGCTGGAGCCGGCCAGCCACGCCGCCCACGAGCAGGGCCGGCACCCTTGAAGCTGCCGTCCGCTCGTGCGGAAGTGGAGCTCGACTTGCCGCCCGGAGCGCGCACCGGCCCTGGGCCCCAGATCCGTGGTGCCCGGTCTGCGGGCACGCATGCAGACCCACATGTGGGCGTACCGGGTGCGCTCCGGGCTATCCTGCGGCGGTGCCCGTCACCGGGCCACTCCCGCTCCGAAAGGACCCGCCTTGCCCCGTTTCCGCCCTACCGCCGCAGTCGTCCTCCTCGCCGGCCTCACGCTCAGCGCGTGCGGAGGGAGCCCGAGCGCGGCCGGCACGACCTCGGTGCCGGCCAATGGTGCGACCACGACCTCGGCACCGGCGG
>JAKACE010000157.1 GCA_021821705.1 Actinomycetes bacterium
GCCGCCCTGGAGGACGAGGATCGGTAAGTCCAGCGACGCCGCGACGGCGACGGGGTCGTAGGCACGAAGGTCGAGCCAGTATGTGGCCGGCACGCCGAAGGGCAGCTCGCCGGAGGGCGTTGACGGGGACAGCTCTACGCTGTCGACTCGTCGTGCCTGCTCGGCGAGCGCCTCGATGCCAGGTCCCGACGCGGCCGCCGTCTCGGGGTCGAGCAAGGCCAGGTAGCGGACCTGACGGACCATGGCCCACTGCAGCGGCTCGGCTCCGCCTGCTAGGAGGACGAGCCCAGCGACAGAGGGCTCGACGGCTGCGACCCTCGGTGCCACGGTCCCTCCGAGGCTGTGACCGAGGAGGAAGACCCGTTCCGCGTCGACTCCGGTATGGCGCCGGAGCATGCTGATCGCGGCCGCGGCGTGGGGCACGTACTCGTCGGTGAGGGTAAAGCTCGCAGCCTGCTTGACCTCGGTGGGGTGGGCGAAGGTCACCTTGTCGAAGCGCAGCACCGCGATGCCCCGGGTGGCAAGCCCCCACGCCAGGTCCTTGAGCGGCTTGTTCCGCCCGATCGTCTCGTCGCGGTCGAGCGGGCCCGAGCCGCCGAGCAGCACGACGCCAGGACGCCGTCCCGTCAGGCGGGGGAGGCTCAGCGTGCCCGGTACGGCAAGGGGCCCTGAGCCAACCGTGACGGCCTGTTCGTGGAAGGCCGTACGCTCGGCATAGGCAGGCGGCGCCCACGGGGCGACCGGTTCTGCCGCCTCCGGTGGCGCGAGCTGGATACCGGCGAGCTGTCCTGACTCAGTGACCGAGACCACCACCGTCAGCGCGCCGTGCTCGCAGAGGACCGGTACCTTCACTGCGACCATCCCCGCCCCGGCGGGCTCGGAGACGGGTTTGCCGACCGAGGTGACCGGGCCCCGCCGTTCGAGCTCGGCCACCCAGCCGGCCTGCAGCACCTCGGGCGCCACCATGGGGCGCAGCTGTGGAACGAACAGCTCGCGGATCTCGGTGAACCGGCCACCTCGGGCCATCTCCGCTACGGCCAGGCCGATCTGGGCCGGCGTCGACGGGGTCACGAGCCCTCCTCGCCTCGAGGGTGCCGCTTGTCAGCTCTGGTCCTTTTCGCGGCGGTACCGGGCGGCAGCTCGGGGGCCGGGAGGAGGACCGTGTAGAGCATGCGCCGGCGGCGTCGTTTACCCGGCGCGTTGGCCAGCCGGGGCTGGAAGACCGTGCGGAGGTCCCCGACGAGGTCGGCGAGCTCGGCGTCGGTGAGCCACAGCGCAGCCATGCGGTAGCTGGCGCCGTCCACGGCCGGATCCGCAGTGCCGGTCGTCAGGTAGCGCTCGGGGACGGCCTGATCGCCGACCCCGTCGTGCGCGAGCGTGTCATCGCCGTCCTTCATGCGCTTGTCTCGTGAGTACACGGCATACGAGCGGGTTCTGTTCGGGGGCGGCGGCTCGATGGCCAGTTCGGATGTCGCGCCTGCTCTCCGGGGCACCGAGGCGCCTGGCTCTTAGCCACGAAGGGAACCCGGGACAGGTCGTGCCCGTTGCAGTCGTATGGGCGTCGTCGACCGGTACGCAGGGACGCTCTGCGCTGGTGCCGTTCTTGGTCTGGCGCTTCCCGGGCTCGTCCCCGGTCCTCCTACTGCCGCGGCGGTGAGCCCCGCCCTGGCGGGGAGATGGGACATGGCCGTCCTCGCGCCCACAGGCGCGGCCGGCGCCTGGGCCTGGCTGTCCGCCTATTACAACGGCGCCGTCCCCGCCACCTACGCCGAGGCGATCGTGTGGACGACAAATGGCGGCCGTTCCTGGCTGGACCGCACGCCACCGGGCTTCAGCCAAGGAACTGGTCAGCGTTCGGTCGAGGGACTGGACGCTGTCAGCGCTACGGACGCCTGGGTGACCTACGGGCCGCTCGGCAGCGGGAGCTGGCGGGCGCTCATTGCCACGACGGATGGTGGCAGGAACTGGCACCGTCGGGGCCGGCTCCCGTCACCGTACTGTTCGCTCCAGATGCTGGATGCCACCGTCGGCTGGTGCGTGGCCAGCGTCGGGGCCATGGGCTCTGAACCTGTCGCCATCTACCGCACGACCGACGGTGGCCGGCGCTGGGCCCTGGAGTCGCGATCGCGATCGTCCCCGCCGTCATGGGGGCCAGGGACCCCGGGAGCCCTTCCCTTCGGCTGCGACAAGCTCGTCGGCTTTTCGACCGCCACCGTGGGCTCGGCCGCGTTCGCCTGCCCCGCCTGGCTGTCGCCGATCTACATTTCCGCCGACGCCGGCCGGACGTGGCGTGAGCAAAGGGTCGAGCCGCTGCCTGCGAGTTACGGGCTCGCTCGGGGGAACGCGGCCATGTGGTCTTCCGTGCCGGTGCTCCATGGGAAATTGGGTGCTGTGGGCCTCAGCGTGGAGGGCAGGCACGGCACGAGCCTCGTTTACCGGACCACGGACGCCGGCGCCACCTGGTGGCCGGTGGTGCCGCCCGGGCCACCCCGGGTCTGGTCAGTCGATGTCGTAACGGCAACCACCTGGAAGCTCACGGCAGGAAGGACCGTGCTCACGACCACAGACGCCGGTCGCAACTGGGCCACGGCCACATCTGGCCTCGACTTTGCTGCCCAGGGCGGCACGCTGGACTACGTGAACGCGAAGGACGGCTGGCGCGTCCCCGTAGAGGGGAGCCCGCTGTACCGGACTACCGACGGTGGCAGGGCCTGGCAAACCGTGGCGCTGCCGGCCTTCCCGGGCTGAGGCACCATGACGGAGCCGTCATGGTGCGGGCTGTCCATGCTTCTTGGCAGACGGCAGCGAAGCAGCGGTAGCTCGTCGACACCTAGGCACCAGAACATGGCATGGGGCCCGTTCCCACGTCGCAGCACAGCACCGGCCCTTTCCGAGAGCGTTTAGTTGCCAACTACCTCGTGCCAACGGCGCCCGAGGTCCGAAGTCGCCCAAAGTTGTCCCCCTTCGCTCCACAGGCCTGCGCCAAGGTCAGAGAACCGGAGGGAACCCTGTCCGGCCATATCTTGGAGCCCAGCGGGAGGGAGCGGGCGCTTTGTCCAATGGCGGCCGCCATCGCTGCTCACCCACAGCCACGGCCTTTGCCCTTGGCCGAGCTGCCACCCGGCCAGGGTTGTGGCCGACAGGTACTGAGCCTGCATGAGCATGGGGACCTGGGGTGCAACGTGCCAGGCCTTTCCGGTGTCGGTGGTGGCCATCGTCCGGCCGCCGCCCTGGACGAGGCCATGCCAGTAACCGCGGGCGTCGCGGTAAAAGGCCATGGCTCCCGAGACCCAGTCCACGTTGGTGGGTACGGCGGCCACCTTTCGCCAGTGGCGGCCACCGTCCGTAGTCAGCCACAGAGCGGCCGGGGCGACGCCCGTGGGGGCCCCGGGGTTCGTGCCGCTGGTCGTGAGCATGAGGCCGTCGTGTTCGGAAGCCGTCCACAGGCCGCTAATCCCTTTGTAGTCCACCGCATTTGGGCTCTGGGGGAGCGACCACAACACTGACCAGTGGCCGCCACCGTCGCTCGTACCCTCGACTACCCAGCCCGGCCCGAGGAGCCCGTCAAGGCCAACGAGGCCTCTTTGAGGGGACGAGAAGGCGATGGCAGACACCGCTCCCGGCAGGTCGGCCTCTTGCCACCAGGACCGCCCGCTGTCACTGCTCTCCAGTACGGCGCCGGCGGACGAAGCTTCCTCGGTGCCGATGGCCCGGCCTCCAGCGAAAAGAACCAGCGGGCCTGAGGGCACCGGCAGCGGCCAGGCCTGGCGCCAAGTCCGGCCCCCGTCCGTCGTCCGAGCCAAAGCGCCCGACACGATGGCGTAGCCCGCAGACCTTGCGGGCCACTCCAGCGCTGTGACGTAGCCCAGCTGCCACAGGTGTACCTGTTGCCAGGTGCGGTGGCTCGAGTGTTCGAGGGCGGCCACCGGCGGGGCGCACAGGTTGACGCTGGGGTTGGCGGCCATGTAGACCGCCACCTCTGGAGGGGCGGTGCCGGGGGTGGCAGCCCAAATGGGCATGCCGTCGGGCCCGCAGAAATGGCCGGGCAACGGACCTAGGGGGAGGGCCTCCCAGTGCGCCCCGGCGTCGGTGGACACCCAGTTGGCCGAACCGCAGGCGTGGCCGCACACGTCCCGGTCGACCAGGCTGAGGACCAGCCGGCGCGGCCCTAGGACCATGAGCGTCGCCTCGTTGTCGACGCCAAGATATGTCCCCATGATATTGGGTGCGATATCTGCCCGCCTGTACCAGTGACGGCCGTCGTCGGCCGAGGCCCAGATTACGAGCCGGGCCGGGGGGGATTTCGGCTTGGTGCCATAAAGCGACACCGTGTTCTGCACCGCCAGCCACGTGGTGTCCTGGCGGGCCACTGCGAGCACGGGGCCATTGGTGGGGAGCACGGGGCGCCAATTACGACCGCCGTCATAGGTGGCCACCACTGCCCCGTGGCAAACCGGGGGCCGTGTCCCCAGCTTCTCGGGCACCGGGCAGGGCAGGCCACGCCAGTTGGCGAAGCCGGTCTCGGGCCCGGTCATGACCACTTGGCTCAGTTGCCCGGGCCCGGACCACACCTGGTGCCATTGCGTCCCCCCGTCGTGCGTACTGAGCAGTGCGCCTCGGGCGTTGAGCCCCTGGCAGCGGGCGTTCGGCATGTGGGCCGGGCAGGTTACTGACCGGGCCAGGCTCAACCACGCCTCCCGACTGCTCAGGCCGAACAGGTCGAGCGGCGTGCCCGGACCGGCCCACTGTCGCCCCCAGGTGGTGCCGCCGTCGGTCGTGGCCAGCAACTCCAGCGCCGGCGCCGCCTCGCTCTCGACGCCGGCGGCAACTGCCAGCCACCCGTCGGCCGCATTGACAAAAGCCATCTGCGAGGCGGATAATGTGGCACCTGGCAACCTGAGCTCGCCCAGGGCCGCCGACGCCGAGCTCTGGGCCGCCCCGCCGGCGCCACCCCCGCAGGAGCTGAACGTGGCGAGCAGGGTGAGGGCCGCCAGGGCACCGACCGTAGGTCGGGGCCACCGAGGGGGTTGGCGGGGCTTGCCGCCTGTCCTCACCACAGCTGTACGGCTCGAAGCGGCCCGGCGTTCCCGGGGATGCCCGGGCGGGGACGGCCCGGTCGTCCCCGCCCTCAAGGCAGGACCGGCAGGGCCAAGTTGACCGGGCCCCAGGTCGCCCCGCCGTCTCTACTCCGACAGACCTCGCCGGTGACCTGCCCAAAGGCCCACAGGACGCCCGGCCCGGCAGCCACAACGCCCTGGACATCCTCGGCGCCGGGGCCGGTCAGTTCGTAGAGCGACCAGTGCCGGCCGGTGTCCTGG
>JAKACE010000158.1 GCA_021821705.1 Actinomycetes bacterium
GGGGTCAATATGTGGCAGTCGTTCTGGCACGTGACCCTGCCCCAGCTCCGCTACAGCATCGTGACATCGTCGACACTGGTGCTCGTAGGGTCGCTCACCTACTTCGACGTCATCTACATACTCACTCTCGGCGGGCCCGGCGATACGACAAGGGTCCTGGCCATGGACATGTACAACGTCGGCTTCACCGAGACCCAGTTCGGCTACGCCAGCGTACTGGCCACAGTGCTGGGGGTGCTCGGCATCCTGCTCTCCATAGCCCTGGTCAGGTTCACAGGGTTCGGGTCGATGGAAGGGGGCCGGGAAGGCATATGGTAGCGACGGCACGAGGCCGGGCGCCGACGCCTGTCGCGCCACAAGTGCGGGCGGCGCCCACGAGTAGGCGGGCACAGGCACCTGCGTTGAGCGGTGTCCGGGGACGCTCGGCGGCATCGCGCTTTGCGAGCTTCCTGCTCGCCACGGTGTGGCTGGTGGTGGTCCTGGCCCCGGTCTACTACATGGTCCTCACCAGCCTGCGCAGCCCGGCTCAGTACCTCACCGCCAACCCCTGGGTGCCGACCGGGAGCCTGACGTGGTCCTCGTACACCTCGATGTTCCACGGGTCGGGGATCGGCACGTCGCTGCGCAACAGTGCCGAGCTCGCCGCCGGCACCATAGCCCTGGTCACAGTGCTCTCGCTCGGGGCCGCGTACCGCATCGTCCGGCGCGGGTCACGCTTCGGCGCGGTCTCCTTCCGGCTCATCCTCTTCGGGATCGCCGTGCCCATCCAGGCGATCGTCATACCCCTCTACTTCGTGACCAGCGAGCTTCACATATACGACAGGCTCTACGGCCTCGTCCTCGTCACCGGCGCGTCGCTGGTGCCGGTGGCCGTGCTGCTCATGGTCAACTATGTGCGGCTCATACCGGGCGAGCTCTACGATGCCATGGCGGTCGACGGAGCCGGCCAGTGGGCCACCTTCCGACGGCTCGTGGTACCGATGGCTCGACCTGTGCTCGCCGTAGTCACGATCTACTCGGGACTGGGAGCCTGGAACAACTTCCTCCTCCCGCTGATCCTCACGCAGTCCAACAACGACATCGTCCTACCCCTTGGCCTTTACCGCTTCGGCACCAGCTCCCAGTACGGCATCAACGTACCGGTCGTAATGGCGTTCGTGTTCTTCACGATGGCACCGGTGCTGCTGCTGTACATCGGGCTCCGCAGGCAGTTCGTCAAGGGTATCGGCGGTTTCGCTTTGCGATGAGCACAGCGGGGGGCATATCAGCACACAGAACGACGGAGGTGGACCGATGACGACCGACGCGCCCTACAAAGACCCCCGCCTGGCCGTGGACGAGCGTGTCGGCGACCTCCTGGCACGTATGAGCCTGGACGAGAAGCTCGCCCAACTGGGGGCCGTCGAGTTCCCCTTGCTCATGACCGAGCACGGTTTCGATGCTGATGCAGCATTGGCGCGGGTTCCGTTCGGCATCGGAGAGGTCACCCGCATCGGGGCCACCACCGGCCTGGAGCCTGTGCAGACCGCCGAGCTCCTCAACCGGATACAGCGCGTGCTGGTGGAGAGGACAAGGCTCGGCATCCCGACCATGGTCCACGAGGAGTCGGTGGCCGGCTACTGCGCTCGGGGTGCGACGGTGTTCCCCCAGGCGCTGGCCCTGGCCAGCGCCTGGGACCCGGCGCTGGTGCAAGAGGTGGCGGACCGCATCCGTGTGCAGATGTTCGCAGTGGGGGCGCGCCATGCCCTGGCGCCCGTGCTCGACGTCGCACGCGACCCGCGCTGGGGCCGCCTGGAGGAGACCTACGGAGAGGACCCGGTGCTCGCCGGGGCCCTCGGGAGCGCCTACGTGCGGGGGATGCAGACCGACGACCTGACCCGGGGCGTACTGGCCACGGGAAAGCACTTCCTCGCCCACGGGTTGTCGGAGGGTGGGCGCAACCACGCGCCCGTCCAGGTCGGGCCCCGCGAGCTGCGCGAGATCTACGCCGAGCCCTTTGCCGCTGCCGTCCGCCACGCCGGCTTGGCCAGCGTCATGAGCTCTTACAGCTGCGTCGACGGCCTGCCGGGCAGCGGGTCGCGCGAAATCCTCACCACCCTGCTTCGCGACGAGCTCGGCTTCGTCGGGCTGGTGGTCGCCGACTATTTCTCTGTGAGCCTGCTCATGCGCTACCACCGGGTCGCCGCCGACCGCTCCGAGGCGGCCATGAAGGCGCTCGCGGCCGGCCTCGACCTCGAACTGCCGGCCCTGGACTGTTTCGGCGAGCCGCTCCGGGAAGCCGTGAAAGCCGGCCGAGCTCCGGTCGAGGCCGTCGACAGAGCAGTGCGCCGCGTCCTGACAGCCAAGATGCGCCTCGGCCTGTTCGAGTCGCCCTACGTGGACACCGGCCGAGTAGCGACCGTCTTCACCGACCCCACCAACGCCGCCCTGGCCAGGCGGGCCGCCACCAGAGCTGTAGTCCTGGTGGCCAACGACGGCCTGCTCCCCCTGACGCAAACCCTGTCGAAAGTGGCGGTAATCGGCCCGGCCGCAGACGATCTCCGCCTGCTGCAGGGTGACTACCACTACCCGGCACACCTCGACGCCTCCTTCGAGCACAACGACGTGCCCGAGGGCTTCACCCTGCCGAGCGGCACGGGTGCCATGCGGCCCGGCGCCTACTACACGGACCACGTGACCCTGCTCGCCGCTCTGCGCGCCGCCCTGCCGACCGAGGTGGAACTCCGGTACGAGAAAGGCTGCGAGATACGCGGCGACGACCGCTCAGGCATCGCAGCAGCGCGGGCCGCCGCTGCGGCCGCCGATGTCGCCATAGTCGCCGTCGGTGGTCGCTCCGGGCTCGGCGACTTGTCCACTGTCGGCGAGGCCCGTGACGCCGTCGACCTGAGGCTCACCGGCCTGCAAGAGCAACTGGTGGAAGCCGTCACCTCCACCGGCACACCGACGGTGCTGGTCGTGATGAGCGGCAGGGCGCATGTCCTGACCGACCTCGCCCCACGGGTTCAAGCACTGGTAGTGGCCTGGCCCCTGGGTGAGCAGGGCGGCAACGCCCTGGCCGACGTCCTCCTGGGCCGAGCCGAACCAACCGGTCGGTTGGCGGTGACCCTGCCACGTTCGGTAGGGCAGGTGCCGCTCTACCACAGCCATCGCTCGGGCGGCTCACGTTCGGTGTTCTACGACGACTACACCGACTGCCCCCATACACCTCTGTTCGCCTTCGGCCACGGCCTCGGCTACACGACGTTCGCTTACAGCGACGTCGCCGCCGACGGTACGGACACGCTTACACCTGTGAGCGTCGGCGTGACGGTGTCCAACACCGGCGGGCGCGACGGCGAGGAGGTCGTGCAACTCTACGTGACCGATCTGGTGGCCTCGGTCGCCCGGCCCGAGGTCATGCTGATCGGCTTCACACGGGTGAGCCTCCCGAGGGGAGGGTCAGCCCGCGTGACGTTCACCGTGCACCCGAGCCGCCTCGCCTTCTACGACGAGGCCATGAACTTCGTCGTAGAGCCGGGGCGTTTCCTGTTCTCGATCGGAGCATCGTCACTGGACATCCGCCAGCAGGTGGAGGTGGAACTGGGCGGTGCCGTCACCGCCTACCTACAGCGCCAGGTCGTACCAGTCGCCACCGACATCTCCATCAAGGACATGCCGGTCCCGGCATGAGCTCCGAGCCTGCCGCCAGGGAGACGCTGCTGTGGTACCGGTCCCCCGCCCGAGAATGGCTCGGGGCTCTCCCGCTGGGCAACGGTTCCCTCGGTGCCATGGTCTGGGGAGGTACCCCCCAGGAGCGGGTGGACCTCAACCTCGACACCTTCTGGTCGGGGCACCCGCGCCGGCACGGCGCCCGACCCCCGGCCGGGCTACTGGACGCCATCCGGGAAGCGGTGCTGGAACGCCACGCCTACCACCAGGCCGACGAGCTGGCCAAGGGCCTGCAGGGCCCTTTCAACGAGTCCTACCAACCGCTCGGGTGGCTGACGATCGAGTTCGCCGACCCGGGGGTGGCCGCCAACTACAGGCGGGAGCTCGACCTCGAGCAGGGCATCGCCCGCTGCGAGTACGAACTGGACGGGCTCGCTCACCGCCGAGAGGCCTTCGTGTCCGCCCCGGACAACCTGTTCGCAATGAGACTGACGCCTGGTGACGGAGCCGCACTCGATCTCCGCCTCACCCTGCGCGGCCCGCACCCGACGGCTCGCACGTCCGCCGAAGAGGGCTGGCTGTGGATGGAAGGCCGCGCGCCCGACCACGTCGTACCGCACTACTGGCCCGGCGAACCGGCCGTTGACTATTCGCAGGGCGCGGGGATGCTGTTCGCGCTCGCCGCCGCCGTCGTCGCCGAGGGGGGAAGGGTGGAAGCGGGCCCTTCCGGCTGGCTGCGCGTGCAAGGCGCGCCGGCAGTCACGGTCCTGGTGTCAGCGGCGTGCGGCTACGTGCACTATGACGCCCCCTTGGCGGAGGGGACGGCCGGGCTTCGCCGGACGTGCCGGGACCGGCTCGAGCCGGCCCTCGCCGTACCGTACGGGGATCTCCTCGACCGCCACGTCCGTGACCACCGCAGGCTGTTCGACCGGTGCGTTCTCGAGCTCGGCACCTCCCCTGCCCCCCAAGTCCCCACCGACGAGCGCCTGAGACGGCACCGGGCCGGCCACGAGGACGAGGGCCTGTGCGCGCTCTTGTTGCACTACGGCCGGTACCTGCTGATGGGGAGCTCACGGCCGGGAAGCCAAGCGTCGAACCTCCAGGGCATATGGAACGACCAGCCGCGCCCACCCTGGAGCTGCAACTGGACGGCCAACATCAACGTGGAGATGAACTACTGGCCGGCTGAGGCGGCGAACCTGGCGGAGTGCCACGAGCCCCTGCTCGAGCTGATCTCGGACCTGGCCGACGCCGGTCGGGCCACCGCCGAGGAACTGTACGGGTGCAGGGGATGGTGCACCCACCACAACATCGACATCTGGAGGTCGACGTGGGCGACGGGAGAAGGCACCGCCCACCCGTACTGGGTCAACTGGCAGATGGGCGCGGCCTGGCTCTGCCAGCACCTCTGGGACCACTACGCCTTCTCTCTGGACAGGAACTACCTGCAGCACGCGTACCCGGTCATGAGGGGTGCGGCCGAGTTCCTGCTCGACCACCTGGTCGAGGACGCGTCCGGCGCGCTCGTCACCTGCCCCTCCACCTCCCCCGAGAACAGCTTCCTGTGCGCAGATGGCGAGCCGGCCTGTGTCAGCGCCGGGAGCACCCTGGACATGTGGCTGAGCAGGCAGTTGTTGACCCATTGCATAGCCGCCGCCGAATCCCTGGG
>JAKACE010000159.1 GCA_021821705.1 Actinomycetes bacterium
TGGGTTTTGGCCGCTATGGACCCCCGGTAGATTGGAGGTCCCGTTGCTCGACTCGACAGTCCCGATCGCAGCCAGCACCGTCCATGGCAGACCGGGGCACGTGGCCGCCGCCTCCTGGTAGAGGGCGAGCATGGCCGGCGGGATGCTCGCAGTGGCGGCCGGGCTCGGCATAGGAGACGAGCTCGACCCGTTGCTCCCACCAGGGAACAGCGAGGAGAGCAGGGATGAGAACGGGAACAGGAGCGAACCGATGGCCGAGCCCGCCGCGGCCCCCAGCAGCACGACCATCACCACGATGGCGGCGCCAGCTGTCGCTACCCATTTGCCGAGGCTGCCCTCGCCGCTCACAGCCAGGCCAGCTCGATGAGCCGCCGCCTCGGGCCGCTGGAGCCGACAGGGAGCCAGACAGCCTCGTCAGGGGCGTCGCCGGGCCGCAGAGCCGCGGTGGCCACTGGCACCGGCGAGCCGGCGAGGGCACGTCTCGCCGCCGCCTCCCGGCCAGGGCCCCCGAAGCGGAAAAGGACCCAGTTGGCGTGGCCCGCGGCAGAGGCCAGGGCAGCGTACCCAGGGAGCTTGGCGGTCAGGCGGGCCAGGGGCTCGGTACCGCGGTCGTACTCGAGGAGGAACGGGAGCGTCGCATCTCTCTCGGCCCAGACCCCGTAGCCGTCCGGGCGGACCAGCTCGCCCCATTCGGCGGCGCAGCGACGTTCTGACCACCAGGCCTGAAGCTCGCAGCCGGCTCTCTGGCGGGCGGAGCGGATGAGCGCGCTGAAAAAGCCGTTGGTCCCGACCAGGTGGGCGAGCCGCTCGTTCCCCGCCAGTTCGTGGGTCAGCCCCCGACGCCACGGGAGGTCGGGCACCTCGACGCCACGCTCGGCGGCCACGAGCGATGCCCCGAGCGGGCCCAGCACCCAGCACCAGGGTTCGGCCGTGCCCGTCCTGCGGAGGCGGAAGCGGTCGACGTACCCCAGCTGGTGAAGCTCCGACAGCCGCATCCTCGCCCTCCGCACGCCGCTGAAGCCGATGTCGGCCACCTGGCAGGTGGTGAGGACGCGGTGCTCGCTCAGTAGCCGACAGATCAGCCGGTCACGGTCGGTCAGCCGTTCCAGCGATTCGAGGAGCCGGACGTCCCTCCCGCCGCCGGCGCCGCTCGCGCTTCGCCTGCCTGCCTCACCACCTGAGGACCTGACGCCCACTATCACCTTTCACCCACCCAGTCGGCCTGCGCGCCGGAGCCCTCTCCGCCGCCCCGACCGGCGCCTTTGGCTTGCGGCAGGGGCTCCGACTTAAGACGGAGCCCTCCTCGGAGCCCCTCTCGGAGCCCCCCTCGGAGCCCCTGAGGGCCGTGGCCCCCTCGAGGGGAGGCCCGCTCCGGCAGCGACCGCCCGGCCAGGCTCGGGCCGCCCTGATGGGCTGCCTCGGCCCGCAGGCGAGCAGCCACCGCCTCCCGGACGGCCTCGGCCCGGCCCCGCAGTGCCGGCGGCGCTGGCCGGGCCCGCAGGGTGAACGCTGCGGTCTCCTCGCCGTCCACCACCAACCTGGCCGCAGCCTGGTAAGCGCCCAGATGGGAGAGGTCGTGCTCGGAGAGCTGGGGCGAGACGTGGCGGGCCAGGGCCCGGGCGTCCTCGGGGCTCGTGGCGAAGAAGACCTTGCTGCGGGCGTTGGCCGAGACGGCCTCCCGCAGCTCCCGGGGCAGCTGGCCGAGGTGCTGGTGGGCGAGCACCATGGACAGCCGGTAGCCGCGGGCTTCGGCCAGCATCTCGTCGAAGCTGCGGGGCAGGTTCAAGAAGTTCTGGCACTCGTCGACGTAGATGGCCGCGTCGGCCCGGGCCGCCTGGGCGAGGCGCGCCCTATGCGTTGCGGCCTGCCAGACCTTGGCCACCACGAAGCTGCCCAACAGGCGGGCCGTCTCCTCGCCGAGCACCCCCTTGGGGATGCGGACCAGGCAGCAACCGCCGTCGAGCACGCCGGCCATCGAGAAGCTCGGCAGCGGCCGGCCGACCAGCTGGCGGACGAAGTCACGAAGGAGCAGCGCCCGCAGCTTGTTCATGACCGGGCCGACCACCTGGGAGCGCTGCGCCTCGGTCATCTCCTCGTACCAGGACCAAAAGCCGCCGAGCCCGACCTGGTCAGCCCGCACCACCTCGACGAAGGGCTTGCGGAAACCTGGGTCGGACAGGAGCCTCGGCACGTCGGCCAGACTCGTGGCCGCCTTGTGGTGCGCCGACGCCCGCAGGAGCGTGAGGCAGGCGGCCCGCAGCACGTCGTCGGTCCTTGGCCCCCAGTACGCCTCGAAGATCCGCCGGAAGATGCCGACCAGGTTGTCCACGGCCAGGTCGGCGTCGGCCCCGTCCAAGAGGTTCATGCCCGGCTGTGGCCCAGGGCCTTCGGGGTCGATCACCACGAGGCGGCCCGCCCGCTCGAGCGGGAAGCGGTCGAGGAGGTCGGCGACCAGGTCTCCCTTCGGGTCGACCACCACGACGCCCCTGCCGGCCTCGACGTCGTCGAGCGCCAGGCGGGTGAGGAGCGTCGACTTCCCCGACCCGGTCGCCCCCATGACATGGAGGTGGTGGCGGGCGTCGGCGACCGAAACGGCGACCGGGCGACGAGCGCCGGCTTCGGCGTCGCCGAGCACTTTCCCTTGGGCGTGGACCTCGGGCGGCGGGACGACGGACTTCGCCCCGGCACGGCGCAGCCCCGGGACGGCTACGTCGGTCGGCAGGTGGGCGATGGCCGCCCGCCCGGGGACCGAGAGCAGGTCGCCCCGGCCGAGGCGGCGGGCGGCGAGCACCCTCGCCGGGACGTAGAGGCGGTGGCGGTCGAAGCGGTTGCGCCCGGCGTAAAGGGCAAAGGCCGAGGCGAGCGCGTGCGCCCGGCCCCGCAGGCGCGCCTCGACGGCCCGGTCACAGTCGGTCGTGGCCACCCCGTAGCGCACGGTCACCGCCCAGGCGGGTTGGGCGGCCTTCTTCAGGACCGCCCGCACGTCGTCCTGGCGAGAGGGGTCGCCTGTGGCCGGGCGGTGCACGGGGCCTGGGCTGACCAGGTCCAAGAGGCGCCCCACCCTGCTCTGGGGCCGCCCCGCCTGGCGGTAGGCGGCCGCCTTGTGCGAACGGGCCAGGCGCCGGCCCGTCAGCGGCCGGGCGAGCACCTGTATGCAGGCGGACTCGGCCTCGCTGAGGCCCCCGAGGGCTCCGAGCAAGGAGCGGAGCGGGTCGGCCGGGTGGTCGGAACGGAGCGGGTAGTGCTCGGGGAAGGCCAGGCGGAGCGTCCCGCCCGTCGCCGGCAACCCCAGGGGGAGGGGAGGCTCAGCCGGGACGGTCTCGGTGCGCGCCCCCGGCCAGGCCGCCTCGACGGCCCGCTCGACCAGGCCCGGGGGCACGGCCCCGGGCACCCACATTGCCACGTCCAGGCCGCCCGCCGACGCCGTCAGCTCGAAGCCGAGGTGGGGCTGGCTGCCAAGGAGACGCCGCCACGCCGGCCGGAGGAGGGCGACCAGGTTCGTCCAGAGCGTCTCGGGCCCCGAGGGGTCGACCTCGGGCGGGGAGAGCACCCGTACCAGGCGCGCCCCTCTCGCCAGGTGCTCGGCCTCCCCCCGGCGGTAGAGGGCGAGGGCGCTGGCGGCAAGGACCGTCACCGCCAGGAGCGGCAAGCCGACGTGCAGGCCGAAGGAGACCAAAAGATGGGCAGCCTCGTGGAGGAGGCGGGACGTCGCCTGGCCGGGGTGGAGCAGGTAGCGGGCCACCCGCCCGCTCGGCGCCGGCACCGGCGGGACGCTGAGGAATGTCGGGGGATTGGTAGGCATCAGCACCTCGTTGGGCAGGTTCAGAGGTCGGGTTCCTGGTCGGCCAGGGTGGCCGGGTCGCTCGTGACGAGGGAGTCCTCGGCCGGGCTGGCGACGACTGAGAAGGCGACCCGGTCGGCGCCGGCGGCCAACAGGGCGTCGCCCCGTCGGGCGCCGAGCAGGTAGGCCCGCTCTCCGTCAGAGAGGCGGAAGGCCTCGGCGAGGCGGTCCGCCCCCTGGGGCGCCTGGCGGAGCAGCACCTGGGTGGCAGCGTTGGCGACGACGGCCTGGCCGAGGTCGCTGGAGAGCAGGTCGGCGGCGTCCTGGGTCACGACCGACAGGCCGCACCAGTGCTTGCGGGCCGACTTGGCCATCCGGAAGAGGAACCTCGCCCCCTCCGGGTCGCGCATGAGCAGCCACGCCTCGTCCACCACGACCAGGTGGCGCCGCGGCGTACGGGGCCCGGCCACCCGCCGCCACACGGCGTCCAAGACCAGGAGCGTGCCTGCCGCCTTCAGCTCCTCGGGCAGGTCCCGGAGGCTGAAGCAGACGAGGTGGCCCTCGGCCCGGGTGGTGGTCGGCCCGTCGAAGAGGCGGCGGTGCGTGCCCGTGACGAACGGGGCGAGCCGCGCCGCCAGTTCCTTCCCCCCGGGCCCTTCCTGAGCTTCGAGGGCGGCGGAAAGGTCGGCCAGCACCGGGGCGGGCCGGCGGTGGGTGCGGGGGTCGGCGGTTATGCCGCGGGCTTCGTAGGCGGAGATGACGCCGCGGTCGAGCGCCGCTTTCTGCGCCGGTCCCAGGCCCCCACCGAGGAGCACCGCCATCAGCGTGTGGACGAACATGCCCCGCGAGCTGACTGGGCCAGGGCCTGGGGTGAGGTCGAAGGGGTTGAGGCGCACGCCCGGGGCGCCCAGGTGGAGGTAGGCGCCGCCCACCGCTTCGGCCAGGCGACGGTACTCGTCCTCGGGGTCGACGACGGCGACCTCGACCCCGCGGTAGAGCGAGCGGAGCGCCTCCAGCTTGGCGAAGTAGCTCTTGCCTGCCCCGCTCCGGGCCAGCACGACCGAGTTGTAGTTGTCGCAGGCGAAGCGGTCCCAGCAGACCAGGCCCCCGCCCCTCTGGGCCTTGCCGTAGAGGACCCCGGAGGCCGAGCCCAGCTCGGCAGAGGCGAAGGGGTAGCTGGCGGCCAGCGCCGATGTGTCGAAGCTCCGCCTCTGCCCGAGGGCGTCGACACCCAATGGCAACGTGGCGGCCCAGCCCTGCAGCTGGCGCCAGGTGGCCGGCTGGGCGTCCAGCAGGAGCGACGAGCAAAGAGCCCGTACCCTCTGGCATTCGGCACTGAGCGCCTTCTCGCTCGTGGCATGGGCGCAAAGGGAGAGCCCGACCCGGAAGAGCTTCTGCTCCCCCCGGGCCAGCCCGGCGGCCAGGTCCTCTGCATCGGCGGCCGCCACCTCAACCTCGGGGTGGGCCAGGTGCCCCTTGGCGGCCCCGGCCCGCCGTGATGACTCCAGGCGGGCCAGCT
>JAKACE010000160.1 GCA_021821705.1 Actinomycetes bacterium
GACCGGGCCCCAGGTCGCCCCGCCGTCTCTACTCCGCCAGACCTCGCCGGTGACCTGCCCAAAGGCCCACAGGACGCCCGGCCCGGCAGCCACAACGCCCTGGACATCCTCGGCGCCGGGGCCGGTCAGTTCGTAGAGCGACCAGTGCCGGCCGGCGTCCTGGCTCACGAGCAGGCGCACAGTGGTGGCACCGGCGCTGTAACTGGGGCAGGAGAGCACGACCGTTCTTCCGCTGACGCTCGGCTGCTGGCAGCCCGACAGTTCGGCGGGCACGCTCCAATAGGTCCATGTAGCCCCGGCGTCGGTGCTGGTGGCGATGCCCTTGGCGCACGTGGCAGCCACGACCGCCAGAGCTGGGCTGTAAGCCAGCCCGCCGTAACCAGCCACGTCCAGCGTGGCCACGTCCTGCCACGTAGTCCCGCCGTCGTGGGTGGCGTATACGACGCTCGGCCGCAACGGCAACTTGATCGGCGGTGTCACGGGCTTGGAGGCGGCGCAGCTGCCCCAGCCCAGGGCCAGGCCGTCCTGGCCGTCGGCAAACGAAACTGCGGCAGCACCGGCCCCAACGAGGCCCGGTACCCTGACTGTCCGCCCGCGGCGGCCCCCGTCGGTGCTGAGCCATAGCGTGGGCGCGTCGGTCTGGACTACGACCAAGCCCGAGGCGCCCAGTTCGGCTACCGGGTTGCCCAAAGGGCCGCCTTCGGCGGCCAGGGTGGCGGCCGGGGGGCGGTGCCAGGTCTGGCCGGCGTCCTGGCTCATGAACTGGCCCGCCTCGGTGCTGGCCCAAAGCCGTGGCCCGGCCACCAGCAGGGCCGATAAGCCCGCCTTGCCCGCACTGGCCACCGGGGCCCAGGACCGGCCGCCGTTGCCGGAGCGCCACAGGACGTTGGGCCCCGGCGCCCCCGCCGCCAGCCAGGCACCCACGGGCCCGGCGACTGCCAGCTCCGAGCCCATCACGCCTTCGGGCGTCCATGACCGGCCCCCGTCGGCCGTCCACCAGGCCTGGCCCTGGCAAGGGCCATTGGCCCCCATGGTGCAACCACCGGCCAAGGCCACGCCGTGCGCTGCGTCGTAGAAGTGCAGCTCGCCGAACGGCCCCCCGTACCCTCCACCCGGTACTGCCGGGCTTTTGGGTGTAGAGAAGATCTGGGACCAGCGCCGGCCGCCGTCGGCCGTGGCCAGTACGGCCAACTGAGGCACCTGGCTGAACTTGGCGTAGTTGCCGCCGCCGGCGTAGCCCACTTGGGAGGTGGGGAACGACAGAGATGTCAGCAGGTATGCCACACACGTGCCGGGGACCACCCGCCAGCTGGCCCCTCGGTCGGCCGTGCGCCAGATCTGGCTGGTGCAACCGTGGGACTGGGAACCGGTAGCGGTGGGAGCGCTGAGCCCGGTGGCAAACCCGTGCTCGGCGTCCACGAAAACGAGCCCCCCACTGGGAGAACCGCCCGGGAACGGAACCGACGACCAGTGCCGGCCCCCGTCGGTGGTCCGGAGCAGCACCCCCGGCCAGGCCGCCTCCTGGCCGAACATAGCATCGGGGAGGGCGAAGCCGAGCTGGCGGTTGACGAAGTACAGCGCCGACGTCGCCCAGTACCAGTCAGCACCACCGGCCTGGGCCGTCTGGGGCGGTACCGAGGGTAGAGAGAGCGTGACGGGTACTTGGTGCCAAGTCCGGCCGCCGGTGGCACTTTCCACCAACAGCGGGCCCCGGTTGCCGAGGCCGGCGGCCACGACGGTCGAGCCCATGGTCCCTACCCAATGGAGCACGACACCTGAGCCCTGCCACACCGCCTTCCACGAGAGGCCGCCATCGGTGGTGCGCTCCAGTTCGCTCGTGGCGCCGCCGGCGTACCCCGAGGTCTGGGGCTGGGGGACGGCGGCCAGGTAACCCGTGTGCGCGGAGGTAAAGACGAGGCCAACTTGGCCGCTCGCCGGGCCCGCCGACGGGCTGAACCGTGGTGAGGGGACCGTGGCTGTGCGCTGAGACGCGATGACGAGCGGGAGCGAAGGCGGCGGGGGAGCCGTCGTCGTCGTGGTGCTGGTGCCGGCCATGGCGGCGTGGGCCGAAGCCGGGCCTGTCAAGGTGGCGGGCACCCAGCTCGAGCCGGCCAGCAAGGCGGTGACGGAAAGGCTGGCAACCAGCGCCTGGCGCCGCGGTGTCATCAATGTCCTGAAAGGCTGGCAACCATTGCCTGGCGCCGCGGTGTCATCAATGTCCTGAACCATGGGTCGGCAAGTTTGGTTCCCGCACTGCCCCTGGTCAGGCCGGCTGCCTTCCTGGTCCCCTGACCCGCTGTGACGCGAGCACGTCGAGGCAGGTGAGGCTGGCGACGGTGGTCAGCCGGGCCCCGGGGGTGGGGTGAGGCGGACGCCCACGGCGTTGTCGACAGTTGTTCTGGACCAGCTGGACTAGAACTGTGGTATGGTCGCGGGGTGAGCAGGCCGAGGAGCTTCGACGACGACGTCGTGCTGTCCCGGGCGATGGACGCGTTTTGGACGAACGGGTATGCAGGCACGTCGCCTGCCCAACTCGCGGAGGCCACTGGTGTCTCCAAGGGAAGTTTGTACAACGCGTTCAGCAGCAAGCGGGCGCTGTTCGAGAAATGCCTCGACCTGTACCACCAGCAGATCAGTGAGTTGGCCAAGGGCCTGATGGACCATCCGGGGCCAACCCGAGAGTGCCTCGCTGAAGCGCTGCGCTCAGTGGTTGACGCCGACCTCGCCCAGCCGCAGCGACGGGGCTGCCTTATTGGCAACACGGCGGTCGAAATGGCCGGCCAGGACCCCGAAATCGCAGCGAAGCTCCGCCGAATGCAAGACGAGTCGACGGGCTGGTTCGCCGCCCGGATCGAGCGCGGACAACGAGAAGGTGACGTGCGCCCCGACCTCGATCCGCGTGCCTTCGCCGAACATTTGGCAAACACGCTCGCCGGGCTGCGCGTCATGGCCATGACCCACGAGGCGCCCGTGCTCTACCGCATCATCGACGCCGCCCTCGCAGCCGTCTGACGCCTCAGTCGCCTTGACCGTTCCGAGATCGTTCAATCCACGTTTTAGACCAACAGTTCCAGAAAGGGCTGGTCCGGATGGACTTACAACTCGAGGGGAAGACCGCCGTTGTGACCGGCGCCAGCCGCGGGATCGGCCTCGCCGTCGCTGAGGCCCTGGCGGGCGAGGGCGTGCAGGTGGTCGGCGCAGCCCGCACGATCACTCCTGGGCTGGAGGCCGCATGCGTTGCCGCGCTCTCCGCTGACCTGTCCACGCCCGAGGGCGCACGCCGCGTCATCGACGCCGCGACGGCGAAAGCCGGCGGTGTGGACATCCTGATCAACAACGTCGGCGCCGGCGACGTCGACCGTCTGAAACTGGGCGGGTTCCTCGACGCCGACGACACCCAGTGGCGAGATCTGTTCGACCTGAACCTGTTCAGTGCTGTGTGGGCATCGCGTGCCGCCTTGCCGAGCCTCATCGAGCGGCGCGGAGCGATCGTCAATGTCGCGTCGATCAACGCCCGCATACCGGCAACCGGTCCCGTTGGTTACAGCGAGGCCAAGGCTGCGTTGGTGGCGTTGAGCAAGCGGCTGAGCGAGGAGTTCGGGCCGAAAGGCGTGCGGGTCAACACCGTCTCCCCCGGCCCTGTCGGCACGGGCCTATGGCGTGACCCGGACGGGTTCGGGGCCAGGGTCGCCGCAAGCTCCGGCGCGACCCACAACGACTTCCTGGCGGCGATGCCGGAGATGTTCGGCATCGCTTCGGGACGCATCGCCGAACCAGACGAGGTCGCCAAGCTGATCGTGTTCCTGGCGTCTCCCGTAGCAGCCAATGTGGTGGGAGCCGACGTTGTTATCGACGGGGGAATCGTCAAGACCACGTAGCTGCCGGCGATGAGCACCGGCTGGCCGCCCAGAGCGCCCGTCGCAGACGGCGACCAGACGGTCAGTACCCATCGAGCACCGCGGGAAGGGGTGAGCCCGGCGGCGCCGACCGCGGTCGGCCTTCACGCTTGCCCGCTCGCATTGGGCGAGATCCACTCCGGTCCGCTGAGGGTGGCCAAGGCTTTGCGGACCATGGCCACCCGTTCCGGGCCCCACTTCACAGCCGGGTCGGGTTCGAAAAAGGCGAACGCGATGGCGGCCATACCCGTGCCCACCACGGACCACCCCTCGACACCCGAGGCGCCGAAGGGGCTCGCCTTCCGCCGTTCGCTTGCGAGCTCGGGCATCGACAGCGACATGAGGACAAGGCCGCGGCTGATCGCCCCGGCCAGTGTGGCCAGGAGCTCGTAACCAGCGCTGAGCTCGGGCCGCAGCCGGTAGCCGAACAAGCTGGCCAGGTGTTCCCAGGCCCGCGCCACCCGGGCGATGAAGCCCCGCTGGGAACGGGCCAGGGTGGCTTGCACCTCGTCGCGCAGTGAGCCTGCCGGCAAGCTCATGAACGTGGCGTGCAGGGCGAGGTACGTGCGCCATTCGGGGGAGTGGTAGAGGGTTTCGAAGTCGGCCGCGGCCGCCTGGCGGAACAGCTCCACCAGGAGCCCGTGACGGCCCTCGGCCGTCTCCAACCAGCTGTCGTGCTCAGCAGCCACCGCCTTTACCAGCCTGACGATGGCCTCCTGGTCGGTGGCGCTTGGCACGGCCGCCTCGGCCAGCACCTTCACCAGGTCGCTTATGAAGAGGTCCTTGTACGGCCAGCGGCGATAGACGGAGCTGCGGGAGACGTCGGCATCCCGGATCACGTCCTCCATGCTGATGCTGTCCAGGCTGACCGTGAGGCCGGTGCGTTTCACCTGGGTGAGCGCAGCCTGGAGCATCCTGTGCTCGGTTTCGGCGTCGGGCAGCCGGCGGCCTCGGCGGGCCAGGCCGGTGGGCGGTCCTACAACGTCGTTCATGCGCCCTCGCTGTCGGGTATGAGCCTTTGGACTCTATATCTCAAGTGCTAACATCTGTAACTCTAGTACAAAACTCGGTTACGACGCCGCCTGCGTACGAGCAGAGGCGGCGAAGGGTGCAGGGCCCCGGAGCAAGGGTTCAAAGGAGGAGCAGTGAACGCTCGGGCAGGTAGCCGGCAAGTGGGTGACCCCGTGGGCGTGCCCCAGGGGGGCAACCGGCAAGCGGGAGCGCCCCCGGTCCGGGGCGCCGAGAAAGGCGCCGAGGCGGCAGGCATAGGGGCCAGGACTGCTCCACATTGTTGCCGCGTCGGTCGTCGTGGTCCTCGCCATCGGGCTGTTCGTGCGGTCTGCTGCAAGCCGCAACCGCCTGTGGGTGGCGTTGTCGGCGTTGGG
>JAKACE010000161.1 GCA_021821705.1 Actinomycetes bacterium
CCTCGGGCCGCCCCGGGCCAGCTCCACCACGGAGGGCGGCAGCACTCCCCCGGCGGCAAGAGCCCCAGTAGTGCCCACCAGCCCCCTCCCTTCCGGGTTGCTGCTACCCCAGAGTACGCGCCCTGGCCACCGTTGGAGGCACCCCCGGTTCGGGCCGTCACGGGTACCGAGAACTACACCTCGCCTCCACCGGCGCTCCGCCCGACTGTCATGTAACCGCCGTGCCATGGTCACCTCACGACTTCGAGTGACAGGGGCGAAAGCGTGGCTCGCACAACCGAAAGGCTGGGACTCGCGGCCAGGCTCCGCCGTATGCCCCAGAGCAGGGCGGCGGCGAGCACCCTGTCCCCGACCAGGGCAGCCCGGCTTTGACCTCGGCGCCTGCCTTCCGGGGCCTTAGCGCCGCCGAGGTGGCAGAGCGCGTCGCCCAGGGGCGTGTCAACCGTGCCCCACGCCGTGCCGGCCGGAGCACGGGCCAGATCCTCGCCGCCAACGTCTTCACACCCTTCACAGCGGTGCTCGGAGCCCTGGTCGTCGTCATAGCTGTCGTCGGCCCTCCCCAGGACGGGCTCTTCGGGCTGGTGCTCGCCGTGAACATCGCAATAGGCACGGTCCAGGAAGTGCGGGCCAAGCGGGCACTGGACCGCCTGGCGGTCCTCACAGCACCCGTGGCGACGGTGGTGCGCAACGGCGAGCTCGTGCCCGTGCCCACCGACCAGGTTGTCGCTGACGACGTGATGCTCCTCAGGGCAGGGGACCAGGTGGTCGCCGACGGCGAGCTGCTGAGCTCCGCCGGGCTCGAACTGGACGAATCTCTGCTGTCGGGAGAGAGCGAGCCGGTGACGGGAGCAGCCGGGTCGGAGGTGCTCTCGGGCAGCATCGTCGTCGCCGGAGCCGGTTACGCACGGGCGCTCTGCGTTGGCGGGGAGGCCTTCGCCCAGAGGCTCCAGGCCGAAGCACGGCGCGCCACCGTGCCCTACTCCGAGCTCCAGCGGGGCGCCAACACCATCCTTCGGGGCATCGGCGTGGCGATGGCGCCTGTGGGTGCCCTCCTGGTGACGAGCCAGGTCCTGCGCGCCCACCTGCCCCTGCCCGAGGCGCTGCGGGGCGCCGTCGCCGGAGTGTCCGCCATGGTCCCCGAAGGCCTTGTCCTGCTCACGACGATCGCCTTCGCCGTCGGTGCACTGCGGTTGGCCGGGCGGCGCGTGCTGGTCCAGTCGCTCCCCGCCATCGAGAGCCTGGCCCGCGTCGACGTCCTCTGCATCGACAAGACGGGCACCATGACGCTGCCGGGGATGGGCGTGAGCGGCTTCCGCCCCATCGCCGCCGGGGGCCCCGCCCCCCTCGCATCCCAGGCGCTCGGAGCGCTCGCAGGCTCCGACCCCGCACCCAATACCACCATGCGCGCCATCCAGGCCGAGTTCCCGGCGCCGGCCGGCTGGGAGCTGAGGGCGAGCGTCGCCTTCTCGTCGGCCCGCAAATGGAGCGCCGCTCAGTTCGACGCGCGGGGCACCTACGTGTTGGGGGGACCGGACATGGTCTTTGCCGACGCCGAGCGGCGCCTCGCCGGCGTGCTCGGGCCCGCCGACACGGGCCAGAGGGCGCTGGTGCTGGCCAGGACCGAAGCCTCCCTGGAGGGCGAACGGCTTCCGGCAGGCCTGTACCCCCTGGCCGTGGTGCTGCTGGCCGAGCAGGTGCGGCCCGACGCCGCCCGGACGCTGGCCTATCTGGCGGACCAGGGCGTCGAGGTCAAGGTCATCTCGGGCGACGACGCGGCCACGGTGGGTTCGATAGCCGAGCGAGCCGGGGTCAGCCTCACCGCCCCGCCGTGCGACGCCCGCACCCTGCCCGCCGGCCCCGACGAGCTGCGAGCCGCGATCGGGCGGTCGAACGTGTTCGGCCGCGTGACCCCGGCCCAGAAAAGGGCCATCGTCGACGCCCTCCAGGCCGACGGGCGGGTGGTGGCCATGACGGGCGACGGTGTCAACGACATCCCGGCTCTCAAACAGGCGGACATAGGCATAGCGATGGGCTCGGGCAGTCAGGCCTGCCGGGCAGTGGGGAGCATCGTGCTCCTGGACAGCGACTTCGCCGCCGTGCCGAAGGTGCTCGACGAAGGCCGCCGGGTCATCGCCAACATAGAACGGGTCGCGAACCTCTTCATCACCAAGACGGTGTACGCATCGGTACTGGCTCTCGCCGTAGGGATCTCGGCCCTGCCCTACCCCTTCTACCCCCGCCAGCTCACCGTCGTGAGCTCGCTCACCATCGGGATCCCGGGTTTCTTCCTGGCCCTGGCACCGGGCGCTCCCAGGGCCCGACCACGCTTCCTCCGCAGGGTTGCCGCCTTCAGCGTCCCGGCCGGTCTGCTCGCCGCGGCCTGCGTCATGGCGGTGTACGGGGTTGGCCGGTGGGCGGGCCACGCCACCGCCGCCGATGTGAGGATGGCCAGTGGGGTCTCGCTGTTCCTCGTCGCCGTGCTGGTGCTCGCAGCACTGGCCCGTCCCCTGACGCCTTGGAGGGCATTATTGGTGGTCGCCATGGCGGCGGCTGGTGTCCTGGCCGTGGCAGTGCCGTTCACCCGCAGCTTCTTCGCCCTCTCGGTACCCCCTGGCTGGCTCCTGTTGACGGCTGCAGGGGCCGGCGCCTTTGCCACTGTGGGCCTGGTTGCATCCGAGCGCGTCCGCTCGGGCGTGTCCCGCTCCCGAGCGTCCCCGGCGGCCAAAGCCCGGGCCCCGGCCCGGCGGCCCGTGGCGCGCCGGGGGGCGTAGTGTAGTTTCGCTCCCCGAAGGTCGGAGCCCTCTGGGGGTGCAGCCCGTGAAAGTCTTCCTTGTCGACGGGACCTACGAGCTCTTCCGCCATTACCACGGTGCTCCCCGGTACCAGGGCGCCGACGGCATGGAGGTGGGCGCCACCAGGGCAGCGGTGGGTTCGGTGCTCGGCATGCTCGAGGGCGGCGCCACCCACCTGGCCGTGGCCACGGACCACGTGATCGAGTCTTGGCGCAACGAGGCCTGGCCCTCGTACAAGAGCTCGGCCGGGGTACCCGAGGACCTGCTCGGCCAGTTCCAGCTGTTCGAGGACACCCTCGGCGCACTGGGCGTGCTCGTCTGGCCCATGGTGGACCTCGAAGCCGACGACGCCCTGGCGTCGGGGGCGTCGGTACTGGCCGATGACCCCAGGGCCGATCAGGTATTGATATGCACACCGGACAAGGACCTCGGCCAGTGCGTGCGCGGCACCAGGGTCGTCTGCCTGGACCGCCGCAAGGACGCGGTCGTGGACGAGGACGCCGTCAGGCGGCGGTTCGGAGTCGGCCCGGCTTCGGTACCCGACTGGTTGGCGCTCGTGGGGGACAGCGCAGACGGTTACCCCGGCCTGCCCGGCTGGGGTGCAAAGGCGACGACAGCCGTGCTCGCCCGCTACGCCGACATCGAGTCGGTACCCACGTCCGGCCCCCCCTGGCCCGTCGACCTGCCTCAGCGGCGCCAGGCGACGCTGCGGTCGGTGCTGGCCGAGGGACGTGAGCTGGCGTTGCTGTTCAAGCGGCTCGCCACCTGCGTCGTCCGCCCCGATCTCCTGCCCCCCGGGCCGGCGGCGCTCGACAGCCTACGCTGGCCCGGGCCGACCGCCGACCTGGCGGAGATGGCCATGCGATTGGGATCTGCGTCCCTGCAGCGCAGGGCGTCCGACCTGGCCGGCGCCCGAGGCCAAGCCTGAACGCCACGGCTGGCCCGGCAAACCTCGGACTTACGGGCCGAGCACCAGCTGGGGGACGGACAGCGCCTCCTCCAGCAGCTCGTGGTAGCGGCGCCGGGTCACCTCCACGGCGCCCAGGCTGGCCAGGTGGGGTGTGACCCACTGGACATCGAGCAGCCGCCCCCCGCCCCCCAGCAGCCGCTCCACCAGGGCCACGAGCGCCACCTTGGACGCGTCCCGGCGGTGGTGGAACATCGACTCGCCGGCGAAGAGCCCGCCGACCGCTACTCCGTACAGGCCTCCGGCCAGGCGGCCGTCCGAGCTGTAGGTCTCGACGCTGTGGGCGAAACCCAGCTCGAACAGGCGCCTGTAGGCGGCCCGCACCTGCTTGCTGATCCATGCACCGGGCCGGGACGGGTCGGCGCAGGCGGCCACGACCTCGTCGTAGGCAGTGTCGACCCGCACCAGGTACTCCTGGCACGAGCGGCGCAGCGAGCGGCTCACCCGCAGCCCCTCGAGAGGTAGGACGCCGCGGGGATCCGGCGACCACCATGCCAGGCGGTTGCCCACGGGCATTGGGAAGATCCCGCAGCGGTAGGCAGTTATCAGGGTCGAGGGAGCCAAGTCGGCACCCAAACCCACCACCTCGCCGGTACCGGCCGCCGCTTCCTGGGCCTCGACCGAGCAGGGGAAGTGCCACTCGCATGCGGGCAGTTCGGCAGGGGGCTGCACCCGGCAAGTCTGCCAGGCCGGGCGGCCGTGACCAGAGCCCGGGCCTATGCCGACAGCGGCTCGAGCGCGGTGGGCTCCGACCGGGCCCCAGGGCCGCCGGAAAGCTCCGGCCCCATGGACTCACGAAGGGCCTTGAGGGCCCGCGCCGCCGAGCTCTTGACCGTCCCGGGGGCACAGCCGAGCCGGGCTGCGATCTCGGCCTCGGAGAGGTCCTCGAAGTAGCGCAACACCAGGACCTGGCGCTGGCGCTCGGGCAGGCCGGCCAGGGCCCGGCGCAGGATCTCCCGGTCGTCGACCAGGTCCGTGCGCTGCAGCTGAGCCACCTCCGGCACCTCGCCCACCGAGACCCGGGCACCCCACTTGCGCCACCCGGAGCGGCAGGTGTTGACAACTATCTGGCGCACGTAGGCCTGCTGGCGCCAGCGCTCCTGCGTCGCCACCCGGGGCCACGCCGCCATGGCCTTCAGCAATGAAGCCTGTACAGCGTCCTCAGCGTCCTCCCGCCTGCCTGTCACGGAACATGCGACGCGCACCAGGGCCGGCCGCGCCGCTTCGGCCAGTTCCTCGAACGCCATGGCGTCGGTCAGGACAGCCGCGCCGCCGATGCCGGCTGTTTCGGAACCTGTCGTCCCCACGTCTTTCTCCTCACCTAGAGCTTCACCAGTAGGCCTACCACCACGTTGCGCCGGATACCTCTCGGCTGGCATGGGGAGGGCTTGCCATCGGTCACTACCTTGTGGGCAGCTTTCCCCTGCCCATGGCGGGCGCGGGCCAGGCGTGGTGCTTTTCGTGAGCCCGTGAGCCCGTGAGCCCGTGAGCCCGTGGGGCGGGCAGC
>JAKACE010000162.1 GCA_021821705.1 Actinomycetes bacterium
AGGTAGACCTCGGAGTACCGCTCCTCGTAGAACATCTCCTGCCATTGGCGCACCATGCCCAGGTAGGCGTTGTTCAAGATGGCGATCTTCACGGGTATCCGCTCGGCTGAGGCCGTAACCAGCTCTTGCGCCGTCATCTGGAAGCAGCCGTCGCCGTCTATGGCCCACACGGTGCGGTCAGGCCGGCCCACCTTGGCGCCGATGGCCGCTGGCACGGCGAAACCCATGGTGCCCAGGCCACCGGAATTGACCCAGGTGTAGGGCTCCTCGAACCGCCAGTACTGGCTCGCCCACATTTGGTGCTGGCCGACACCGGAGACGAGGGTGGTGTCGGCCGGACTGGCGTCCCTGATGGCCTCTATCACGGCCTGGGGCTTGAGCTGTTCCCCGGCGGCCTGAGGTTCGTAGTACAGGGGGAACCGTTCCCGCCAGCCGTCTATCACCGACCACCACTCCGAGAGGTCCGGCTCGGCCTCACCGCTGGCCCGCAGCACCCGGACGAGCTCCTCGACGACGAGGCGGGCGTCGCCGACGATCGGCACGTCCGGCCGCCTGATCTTGCCCAGCTCGGCCGGGTCGATGTCGACGTGGACGACCTTGGCGTTGGGTGCGAAGGTCGAGACCTTGCCTGTCACCCGGTCGTCGAAACGGGCACCGAGGGCGATGATGAGGTCGGCATCCTGCAGCGCCATGATGGCGGCGTAGTTGCCGTGCATGCCTGGCATGCCCAGGCACTGGCGGTGGCTGTCGGGGAAGGCACCCCTGGCCATCAGCGTCGTCACGACCGGGGCGGCAGTGAGCTCGGCCAGCTCTCGCAGGGCTTCGCTCGCCCTGGCCTTGAGGATCCCGCCCCCGGCGTAGATCACGGGGCGGCGAGATGCGCTCATGAGCCGGACGGCCTCGCGCACCATCCGAGGATGGCCCTTGGTGGTCGGTCTGTAGCCGGGCAGCGACGCGGTGACCTCGCTGTCGGATGGCCAGTACCATTCGGCGCTGGCCTGCAGGACGTCCTTTGGCAGGTCGAGCAGGACCGGCCCGGGACGACCGGTGGTCGCAAGGAGGAAGGCCTGGCGCACGGCCAAGGCGATGTCCTCGGGCCTCATCACCAGCTCGTTGTGCTTGGTGACAGAGCGGGTGATGCCGACCGTGTCACCCTCCTGGAAGGCGTCCGTACCTATCACGGGCCGGGAGACCTGCCCCGTGATGGCCACCACCGGCACCGAGTCCATGTAAGCGTCGCACAGGGCTGTGACCAAGTTGGTCGCGCCCGGGCCGCTGGTCGCCATGCACACGCCGGGCCTACCGGTCACGTGGGCATAGCCCTCCGCCATGTGGCCGGCACCCTGCTCGTGGCGCACCAGCACGTGGCGGATGGGTGAATCGAGGATGGGGTCGTAAACGGGCAGGATGGCGCCGCCCGGCACGCCGAAGACGACCTCGGTGCGCTCCATCTCCAGGCTCTTTATCAGGGCTTGCGCCCCTGTCAGTTGCATCAGTGCCCTCGCTGTTCTCAGATACGCGCTCGCTGTTGGCTCGGAAAAACAAAACGACCTCCCGTCTGGGAGGTCGTCGGACGCACGCGTGTGTGTACGCGTGCGTCAGGTAAGTACTACCGCGACAAGGCCGGGGAAAGAGCTGCCCTCACGTGCCTCGGTCATCGTCGGCAATGATGCCACAGGTCGGGCTGGCCCGCAAGGTACCCCGGTCGTAGCATGCCCGGGATGCCAGCTGATGCCCCTGCCGACGACGGTTTCGACCATCTGGACCTGGAGTGGCTGGCGGCCCGGCCCGGCGCGAAGTGGTCGACAACGCCCCAAGGGGTCATCGCCGCCTGGGTCGCTGACATGGACTTCCCTGCACCCCCGCCGGCACGTGCCGCTCTGGCCGGGCTCGCCGGCGCCGGCGACCTCGGGTACCCGGCGGGTGACGGTGGGCTGGCCGAGCGCTGGGCCCGGCGCATGCTCGACCGCTTCAGGTGGGAGCCGCACCCTGGCCTTACCCGGTCCTTCACGGACCTCGTCCAGGCCACACAGGTGGTCCTTCATGCAGGCACGGGACCGGGGGACGGGGTCATCCTCTTCACCCCCCTGTACCCGCCTTTTGTTGCCGCCGTGAGGGACATGGGCCGCCGGCTGCTGGCGGTGCCGGCCATGGCCGGGGCGCGGGGCTGGGAGTTCGACCTGGAGGCATTGCGGGCGGCAGCACCGGCAGCCCGAGCCGTGCTCCTCGTCAACCCGCACAACCCGACAGGCCGGGTAATGCGCATCGCCGAGCTCGAGGCGGTGGCCGAGCTGGCCGAGCGCTACGACCTGCTGGTGGTGTCCGACGAGATACATGCCGAGCTGATGATGGACGATCTGGTGCACGTGCCCTTCGCCTCGGTGTCCGAGCAGGCGGCGGAGCGCACCGTAACCCTCTACTCGGCCAGCAAGGCCTTCAACCTGGGTGGCATGTGTTGCTCCGTCGCCCACCTCGGCCACGCCGCAGTGAGGCGCGAGCTGGCCTCTGCGCCCTCCAACCTCTTCGGCCACGTGGGGGTGGCGGCGATGGCGACGACGATGGCCGTATGGACACCCGAAGGCGACCGCTGGCTCGAGCGCTGCGTCGCCCGCCTGCGCTCCAACGCCGACGAGCTGGGCCGCTGGCTGGCGTCCGCCCGGGCGAGGGGCCTTGCAGACGGCTACCGGCCCGAGGCCACCTACCTGGCCTGGTTGGACCTGCGGCCCTCTCTCGGCCTGGACGACCCGTCCACCTGGATGCTCGAGCGGGCGCGCCTGCGCTTGTCGCCTGGCCCGGACTTCGGCCCGGGTGGCAGCGGTTTCGCCCGCCTCAACTTCGCCACCGCTCCCAATGTGCTCGCTGAGATGCTGTCCAGGCTGAGCGCTGCGCTCGAGGACCGCCACCGGGCCTGACAGGGCTCAGCCCTCTGGCAGCAGCCCCAGCACAGCCAGTTCCCGGCGCAGCTCCTCGGGGCCGGTGAACAGCACCGAAGGCAGCCCGCCGGCGCGAGCCGCCTCCACGTTGACCGGCCGGTCGTCGATGAAGACGACATCGGCCGGCCGGAAGCCGAGGCGTTGCGCAGCCCTGCGGAAGAACTCCGGCTCCGGCTTGATAACGCCCTCACAACCCGAGATGAAATAGCCGTCGAACCACTGCAGGAAGCCGTACCTGCGGTACCGGACCTCCCAGTTCTCCCGCTCCATGTTGCTGAGCGCGTAGCAGGTGGCCCCGGTCGCTTTCAGGTCCCGCAATACCTCGACCGTACCGTCGATAACACCCCTGATCATGTCCTCGGAGCGGTCGCGCCACGCGTCTATCAGGGGGGCAGCCGCCGGGTACAGCGCCTTGCGCTCCTCGCAGGCCTCGGCGATGCTGCGGCCCCGGTCCATCTGGGCGTGCCACTCCTGAGGGCAGACCTCGGCCAGGAACCGCTCCATGGCCTCGTCGTCGCCATCGAAGAGCTGCCTGTAGAGGTAACGCGGGTCCCAGTCCAGGAAGACCCCGCCGATGTCGAAGCAGACCGTGGCTGGCATCGCATAGACGTTACCGGCGTGCGATGCTGTGCTCATGAGCCGCACCGCACCCCAAGCGGGCCAGCCCCAGGTGAGCGCTGAGCAGGCCCGCCAGCTCACCGAGGCCGCCAGGGAAGCCGAGTGGTCAAAACCGAGCTTCGCCAAGGAACTGTTCCTCGGCCGCTTCAGGCTCGACCTCGTGCACCCCCACCCCCGGCCCGGAGGCGACGACGCCGCCCGCGGGGACAGCTTCCTGCGCAAGTTCGGGGACTTCCTCAGCTCTGAAGTCGACCCTCTCCAGATCGAGCGGGACGGTCGCATCCCCGACAAGGTCGTGAGGGGCCTCTGCGACATCGGCGCCCTCGGGATGAAGATCGACGAGCGCTACGGCGGCCTCGGCCTCAGCCACGTCTACTACAACCGGGCCCTGGCGCTGGCCGGGACCGCCCACCCGGCCATCAGCACCCTGCTGTCGGCCCACCAGTCCATCGGCGCGCCACAGCCGCTGAAGCTGTTCGGCACCCAGGAGCAGAAGGCGGCGTTCCTACCCCGCCTGGCCCGCGACGAAGTGAGCGCCTTCCTGCTCACCGAACCGGACGTGGGCAGCGACCCGGCCCGCATGAGCTGCACAGCCGAGCCGGTCGACGACGGCTCTGCCTACCGGCTCAACGGCACCAAGCTGTGGGCGACCAATGCTCCCATAGCCAGGATCCTGGTCGTCATGGCCGTCGTCCCCCCGGCCGGGGACCGCAAGGGCGGTATCACCGCCTTCGTCGTCGAAGCAGGGACCGAGGGCATAACCGTCACGAGGCGCAATTCGTTCATGGGCCTCAAGGGCATCGAGAACGGCGTCGTCGAGTTCGACGACGTGGTCGTCCCGGCCGGCAACGTGATCGGCGCGGTGGGCCGGGGCCTCAAGGTCGCACTCACGACGCTCAACACCGGGCGTCTGTCGCTTCCCGCCCTGTGCGCCGCCTCGGGGAAGTACTCGTTGAAGGTGGCGCGCGAATGGGCGAACGAGCGCGAGCAGTGGGGGGCGCCCATCGGCCACCACGACGCGGTGGCGCAGAAGCTCGCCTTCATCGCGTCCACTGCCTTCGCCATGGAGTCGGTCGTCGAGCTGTCCGGGGCCATGGCCGACGAGGGCCGCAACGACATCCGCATCGAGGCCGCTCTGGCGAAACTGTTCTGCTCCGAGATGGCATGGCTCGTCGCCGACGAGATGGTGCAGATCCGCGGCGGGCGCGGCTACGAAACGGCCGAGTCGCTGAGAGCCCGTGGGGAACGCCCCGTGCCGGCCGAGCAGGTGCTGAGGGATCTGCGTATCTCCCGCATCTTCGAGGGATCGAGCGAGATCATGAAGCTGCTGATAGCCCGCGAGGCAGTCGACGAGCACCTGTCCGTCGCCGGCGACCTGGTCGACCCCAAGGCCGGCCTGCCCGAGAAGCTGGCGGCGGCCCGGGCGGCCGGGCGCTACTACTCACGCTGGCTGCCTCGCCTCGCCTTCGGGCCCGGCGACGGTGCACGCGCCTACGCCGAGATGGGCGAACCCATGGCCGAGCACCTGCGCTCCGTCGAGCGGTCGAGCCGGCGCTTGGCGCGCTCCACGTTCTACGGCATGGCTCGTTGGCAGGCCAAGCTCGAGCGCAGGCAGGCGTTCCTCGGTCGGCTCGTGGACATCGGAGCGGAGCTGTTCGCCATGAGCGCGGTGTGCGTCCGGGCGCGGATGCTGGCCGACGACGGCGCCC
>JAKACE010000163.1 GCA_021821705.1 Actinomycetes bacterium
GTGCACCGGCGGGCCCTCACTGTTGCCAGCGCGCCGCCCTGTAGGTGTCGAGCACGAGGCTGAGGGCGCGGTAACCGTCCTCCCCGCTCACCGGCGGCTCGCTGCCCTCCTGGAGGCTGGTGACGATCGCAGCGAGCTGGGCGCGGTGGCCGTCAGGCATACCCAGCCTGCCCACGTCGGCTGGGGCGGCGACGTCGGCCCCCTGCAGCTGCATGTCGACCAGGGCACCGTCCACGAGGCGCAGGGTGCCGCCGGTGGCGTGGACGTTGAGCTCGGTCGGGAAACCCGGGTAGCACAGCGTGCTCGCCACCAGGGCGCCGGCGGCGCCGGAGGGGAAGCGGAGCAATGCCAGTGCCAGGTCCTCGGCCTCCATGTCGTGGTCCAACCTGGCGCAGTGCGCCGCCAGCACCTCGGGTTGACCGAAAAGCCAGCACAGCAGGTCGGCGTAGTGAACGCCCTGGTTCATGAAGGCGCCACCGCCGTCCATGGCCCAGGTGCCCCGCCAGGCGGCACTGTCGTAGTAGGCCTGCGACCGGTACCAGGGGACCCGCGCCTCGACGAAGAGGACGTCGCCGAGGCGGCCGGCGCCGAGCAGCTCGCGGGCGTGCAGTACACCAGGGTTGTAGCGCTGCTGGGATATGACGTTGAGGGCCACGGCGTTGCGCCCGGCCGCCTCGATGAGCCGCCTGGCCGCCGACTGGTCGATGTCGATGGGCTTCTCGACGACCAGGTGCTTGCCGGCCTCGGCCGCCACCATCGCCACCCGGGCGTGCAGGCCGCTCGGTACGCAGACGCAGACGGCGTCGACGTCGGGCCGTCCCACCAGCTCCTCCAGGGAGGCAGCCTGGTCTGTCCTGTGGCGCCGGCAGAAGGCCGCCGCCCTGTCCTGGTCGACGTCGTGGGCGGCCACCAGCTCGGCGGAGGCCAGGCCGGCCAGGGCGGCGGCGTAGGTATCGGAGATGACGCCGCAGCCGGCCAGGCCAAAGCGGACGCGGCGGTCCCCCAGCGGCCGGGCCGTCATCGCTCGCCCACCCAGGCACGTAGCAGCTCGGCCTGCGGGCGCAGGGCCACCTCGGGCGGGGCCAGCTCGGGATGCCACTTCTTCTCGAACTCGAGCGACAGCCAGCCCTGGTAGCCCCGGGCCGACAGCAGGGCGACCATGTCGCGCACCGGCACCTCCCCCTGCCCCAAGGGCACGAGCTGCCAGGCGTCGTCACCTGGGAGGCGCCGGGCGTCCTTGGCCTGGGCGTGCCACACGTGCGGCCCGAGCACGTCCAAGACCTCCGAGGGCGTCTCGCCCATGCGATGTGGGTGATGGGAGTCGTACACCGCGCCGACCGCTCCTTGCGCCATCTGCATGACCCGGGCCACGACGTGGGCGCTGGAGAAGTCGTCGTGGGTCTCGAGGGCGATGCCGACACCATGCCGAGCGGCAACGGGCGCGGCTTCGACCAGCAGGGCCCCCGCCTCCTCCAATGCCGCCTCGCGCTCCAGGTGGCCGGCCGGCAGGGGGCCCCCGAAGACACGTATCAGGGGCGCCCCCCACTGCTGGGCGATCTCCGCCATGGCCGCCACACCTTCCAGGAAAGGACGCCTCCCTTCGCTCAGGCGCAGCGAGGTGTCCAGGGCGGCGACGGCCACCCCGCTCGAGCGCAGGGCCGCCTCCGCCCTCCTGCGAGCCTGGGCGCTGGTACCGGGGGTGACCACCTCGCCGTCGAACAGGCGTACCTCCAGGCCGTCGAAGCCGTAGGCCGCCACGGCTTCGACAGTGCGCTCGAAGCTCCAGTCCGGGCAGGCAAGGTTGCTGTAGCAGAGCCTCATACGGGCCGAACCTAGCCCGGGGGGCGCACTACGGTGGGCGCGCCGGCCCGCTGTGGGCGCTCGGCCGTGCGCGCCGGCCCGATCTTCTCTGCGTCGGGCCCTCTGCCTCGGCTCAGGCCCGCCTGGCCCGCAGGAGCGACGCCACCGCATCCATGGCCAGGCGGTAGCCATCACCGCCGAAGCCGGCGATCACCCCCGTCGCCACCGGCGTCACGACCGACAGCCGGCGCCATGGTTCACGCCGCCCCGGGTGGGAGAGGTGCAGCTCTACGACAGGTCCCTCGAAGGCGGCCAGGGCGTCGTGCAGCGCCCAGGAGTAGTGGGTCAGAGCACCGGCGTTGACCACGATGGCAGCCACCCTCCGGCGCGCCCCGTGCACGGCCTCCACCAGGGCACCCTCGTACTCGGAGCGCACATGCTCCAGGGACAGCCCGTGCTGCGCCGCCGCCCGCGTCGCCGTCGCCACGTGGTCGTCGAGCGTGAGGTGCCCGTAGATCTCGGGCTGGCGCTGCCCCAGCAGGGACAGGTTGGGCCCCGACAGGAGCAGGACGGTGCCGGCGAGCGGCTCGGTCTCGTCGCGCAGCGCCTGGCCCTCGCCGGCGCCATTGGGGACGACGGTCAGCTCGGGCCTGCCTGGTGACTGCTCCTGTCCCATGTCGTCCTCCTCGAGCCTGCGCCGGCCCGACCGATCATGCTAGTGCGGGGCCGGGAAAGTCCTGCCCGTGGGCCGCGCCGGCGCCCCGTCGCGAGGGTGCGCGCTTTTCCTCGTCGCGCCGAGCGGCGCGCCGGAAATCAGGGAAGGCGGATGACCTGCGGCTTCGTTCTCAAGTTCGTCTTCTTCCGGGCCGACTCTAAGCACGGAGAACAGCCAGCCAACAAAAGGCCAGCCAGAGCCATGCCGAAGAACCAGGGGTCGACACGTGGGCGTTTGCCGAGTGGCAGGGCCGACATCCGCGTAGTCGTGCGACTTCACTAGCAGACGGAGTACACCAGGTGCGTTTCCAAGAACTTCGCGACGCAGACGGGACGATGCTGGTCCGAGGTCTGCACCCCGCAATAGCAGTCGTCGCCGCCAACGCCGTGGCGCGCGCTGCCGCCATCTCGAGCGTGCTGTCGACCCAGGGCTGCAAGATCCTGCACAACACCGACGTCGAGGACGAGCTGCACCGCGCCGCCGTCTCCGTGGTGGACGAGCACGAGCGGGCCCTGGACGAGAGGCGCACCCGCGTCGGCGACGCCGAGCGAGCCCTTACGGAGGCTGCCGACGTGGCCACCAACGCATCGCGTGACACCTCTGTCGCCACCGCCGACCTGTCCCGTTTCGACGAGCTGGCAACCCGTCTGGCCGCAGCCGAGGAGGCCTACGAGGCCGCTGTACGAGCCGACGCCGAGACAGCCCGTTCGGTGGCGGCGGCGCTCGGCGAGCTCGACCGCATCCTCAGCCAGCGCCACAGCGCAAGCACGTCGCTCGAGCAGGCCCGCAAGTCGCGCGACAACCGAGGCGTCCCCGAGGCCGTCATCCAGCAGGCGATGAACCTGCAGGCGGCCCTGGCCAAGGCCGAGGCCGACAAACGCGAGTCGGTACAGCAGGCGGACGAGATGTCCCAGGCGGCACGGATGGCTTCGCGGGACGCCCTGCTGGGCCTGGAAGCTGCCCACACCGCTCTTCGCGCCGGTATGGCGCTCATAACCTCGGGCGCCCCCAACTGGGGCGCCGGCGTACCCCTGCCGGGCCTGGTGGCCAGTTACAGGGACAAGCTGGCCGGCGAGGTCTCCTCCGCCCAGGCCGCCGAGTCCCACGCCAAGGGGGTCGAGAAGGCGGCCCGCTCCCGCCTCGAGCAGGAACGCCGCGACCTCGACGCCCTGCTCGCCGCAGGGCCGCCCATCGTGGAGCCTCAGACCACCCTGGCCAGGTGGCTCGGTAGCGAGCACTTCACCCGAGACGACGCAGTCTTTGCCGACGAGGCCTTCGCCCGCTTCGGGGCGGAAGGAGCGGCCACCCTGATCACCACCCTCGCCGGGCGTGGCTGCCAGGTGATCTACCTCACCGAGGACCCAGCCCTCCTCAGCTGGGCCATCGGCCTGCCGCATGAGGCCGGCGGCGCCAGCACCATCTCGACCACCGGCCGGCGCAAGCCCGCCCTGGTCGGCGACTGACACCGACAACATCCAAGAACCGACGACAACTCAACCCTTTTCCCGAACATCACCAATCGAGCTACAAAGCTGAGTTACCAAGAAAGGCAACCGTGTTCCGGCACATCAGATCAAAACTAATTGCCGCATTCGCCGTGCCGCTGGCCATCTTGGTGGCGGTCGCGACGGCACAGTCCGTGTCCAGCCTGAGCCAGATCAGCAACGTGGACGCCCAGACCTCGCTGGCTTCGGCCTCTGTCGGCCCGGGCGGCCTCGTGCAGGCCCTGCAGACAGAGCGTGAGTACGGCGAGCTCAGCGTGTTCGGTGGGGCAATCAACCCCGCCAACGCCCTGAACGGCTTCGACCCCGCCGCCGGCGGCCTCTACCAGAGCCCGACCGCCATCCAGAACACGACCAACAAGGCCGTGACTGCCTTCCGCAACAGCGTCGAGAGCTCGGGGCCAAAGGTCAGCGCCATCTACAAGAGCGCCCTCGCCAGCCTCAGCGGCCTGCAAGCGGCCAGGGCCTACTGGGTCCACATCCCGAGCGGGCACCCGACGGTCAGGAACTACCAGATGCGGGCCATCGAGACCTACATCGGTTACAGCACCGTCATCGACGGCCTGATCAACGCCACAGCGCAGGTGCCCCAGCAGATCACCGACCCGGTGCTGCGCACCGGTGTCGAGGCCCTGTACGCCAGCCTGGAGAACACCGAGACCCAGTGGCAGACGCTACAGGACATGGTGCAGGCCACCTGGAGCACCGGTAGCAACCGGGCCCAGTTCGCCTACCAGGCCAGCCAGGACTGGGGCTCCAGCGTCGCCTGGGCCCAGGAGCTCGACTCGTTCGGCAAGGGGCCTTACGCCTCAGCGATCAACACCCTGGAGAGCGGTGTCTCCCAGGGCATCCAGTCCCAGAGCGCTGTCGCGGCTGCCCTGCAGCTCGACCTGGGCCTGATCCAGCAGGGCCAGACGCCCCCCCTGGTGTCTGTCCTGGCCGCCCTCACCGAGAACGCACCCGGTGTCCCGGCCAACAGCGCCATCCCGTCGCAGGCCCTCGGCAACAGCCAGATCGCCGCTGTCGTGCACAAGCGGGCGTCCGCACTGCACAGCAACGCGGTCCAGCAGGCGCTGCTCTTCGGCGGCATCGGCGCCCTCGGCACGATCATCGGCCTCGCCCTTGTCATCCTGGTCAGCCGGTCCGTGTCCCGCCCGCTGGTCGACCTGGCCCACCAGGCCGAGGAGCTGGCCAGCACGACCCTGCCCGCCACCGTCCAGGCCATACTCGACTCCG
>JAKACE010000164.1 GCA_021821705.1 Actinomycetes bacterium
GGGGCCCGGCCGAGCGGTCCACGACGGCGCCGGCACCGTTCGAGGCCGGCTTCAGCCTGACCTCGGCGCGCTCAGCCGGCTCTGCCGAGCGCCACATCCGCTCCGGATCCTGCTTCACCTCGTCGTTGGTGCGCCCGCTCAGCACGGACCTGGGGTGGGCCTCGGGGTCCCAGCCCTCCACGGCGTGCTCATCGTGCTTGTGCAGCAGGAGCCACTGTTCTTTGGGCGCCGGCGGCCCGCCGTTGGTCCTGGTCCTGACGAGGATGAAACGGCCCCGCAACTTCTGGCCGTACAGGTCGAGGTGCAACTCCCCCGCCCTCAGCGCCTGGCCGGCTGCCGCTGGGCCGTCGGCCTTGTCCAGCCTCCAGGTGCCCTTGTCCCATACCGTCACATCGCCACCGCCGTACTGGCCGGCCGGGATCACGCCCTCGAAATCGAAGTACTCGAGCGGGTGGTCCTCGACGTGGATGGCAGCCCGCCGCACACCGGGGTCGAGGGTCGGGCCCTTGGGCACGGCCCAGCTGGCCAGCACCCCGTCGATCTCGAGGCGGAAGTCGTAATGCAGCCGCCTGGCCCGGTGGCGCTGGACGACGAAGCGCGCACCGGTGCCCGTTTCGGCCGGCCGGGCCTCGGGACCGTCGACCGGCTTGGCGTCCCGGTCGTGGCGGGCCGGCCCAGCCGCGCCCGACGGCTCCGGCGTGCGGGTGAAGTCCCTCTTGCGACGATAGGTGCCCAGAGGCGCCTCGCCGGCGGTCCCCGATGGCCCGGCCATTGCTCAAGTCAACCGGCTGGAGGGCCGTTCCGTCGATGTTTCAGCTCGGCAGGGGCGCAGGAGGCAGTCCGGCCGGGCCCTGGTAGGCGAAGACGCGGTCCGTCGTCGGTACCAGGAGCAGGCCGTCCGCCACCGCCGGGCTCGGGAAGTGGTCCGCCTCTCCGGCGTTGGTCTTCTCGGACACGGCATGTGCCCCCGTGGAGGGCCTCAGGCCCCACAGGGTGCCGTACGCGTCCACGGACCACACCAGGCCCCCGGCGACGACCGGCGGCCCGTTGACCGCAGCCCCGCTCGGCGCCGGCGGGGTCGTCCAAAGCAGCGACATGTGGGGCGCCGACCTGCTCACCCGCACAGCGGTGACGGCGTTGCCGCACGCCACGTACACAACGTCGCCGGCCACGGCCACACCGCCGTGAGGGTCCTGGTGGCAGAGGTGCATGGTGGCGACCTGGCCTCCGATGCCACCGAGATGACGGCGCTCGAGCAGGTAGGCCACGTGGCCCTTTCCCACCTGGAACACGTAACCGTCCACCAGGGCGGGGGCCGTCGACCCGAGGTCCGCGTCCGTGCGGTTGTCCTGCGCCCAGCTGGTCGGGGCGAAGAACTGCTCGCGCTGCAACGAGGGGCTGAGCTCGGTAACCGAGTCGGAATAGTCGTACGGCCCGCCGGAGCTCGAGCCGTTGCCGGCCGCGAACCAGATGTTGCCCTCGCCGTCCACGACCGGTGCGGCCCCGCCCATCCAGATCGCCCCCTGGCGCTCACCGGGCCCGCTGTCCACAAGGTAGTAACGGATGTCCCCGCCCCCCTCTGGCACGGCGGCCACAGAACCGTGGTAGTTGCCGCAGTCGCCGTAGTTGCCGCCAAAGGCGACCACGACGTCACCGTGGTCCAGGGCCAGGCCCGGGCGTTGCAGGAGAGCTGCGGGCGTCGAACGCGGGGGGTCGGCTCGCTGGTCCAGCTCCACCCGGCCGGTGTAGATATCGAGGCCGACAAGATGGTGCGATACCCCCGTTGAGGGCGAACGCTCGTCGGCGAGCACGAACAATTCGCGGCGGGCCGGGTCGATCACCGGGGTCCCGGTGATACCGACATCGGGGCTGATATCGCCGCAGGGCAGGGCCGAAGCGGGCACCGGGGTGCCCACCCGCCTCGACCAGAGGAGCCGCCCCGTCCTGGCGGCCAGGGCATAGACCTCGTCCTGCTCGGTGGCGACGAACACCCGACCGGCGTAGGACAGCGGCTGGCCGAAGATCTGGCCGGCCAGTGCGGCTGACTCCCAGGCCGGCCTGAGGGGGTAGAGGGCCGTGGCAGCGTTCTCCGCCCCGGTGCCGAGAGCGTTGCCGCCGTAAACGGTCCAGTCCGACCCGAAATGGCCTCCCAGCGCGGCGACCAGGCCGGCAACCACCGTGGCGATGCCAACAGGCAGACCGGCACCGTGGTGGCTGTGGCGCGACCTGACAGAGCTGTTGGCCGCCCCCTCGGGCCGCTCGACCGGGCTTCCGGCCGCCCGGGCCGGGGCAGCTTTCGGACGCGCCATCACCCGAGCCTAAACCACGGCGGTGCGCCCCCAACCTCCGGGTGGGCACAGGCCCGGCGCGGCCCGGCGCGGCCCTGTCCCGTCTTTCGGCCCTATCGCGCTCTGCCCGGCGTGCCTACGGTGGGCATGCGGCTCCATCGGGAAGTAGCGCGATGACCCCCCGTCACACCGCGGAGATGGCGGGGCGGCGAGGCCTTGCACCGATAGCAGGAGGTAAGTCCGTGACCAGCGCTGTTGGCACTTTCGGTCAGTCCATGTCGGTCCCAGGGCACGGCTCGGCCGTGGCGGCGGTGGCCGTCGACGAGGACGGCAACGTCGACGCCCACTGGGGCCGCGCCCGACGCCTGGCGGTGGCAGAGGTCAGCGAGGGCGTCCTGGCGCGCTGGGAGGAGAACGACGTGAACTGGGACGCCCTGCACGAGACCGATAGCGAACGTGCGCACCACGCCCGGGTCGCCCGCTACCTGAAACAGCAGGGGGTCACGGTCGTCGTGGCGTTCCACATGGGCCGGGGTATGCGGGAGGTGCTGGAGAGGATGGGCGTCACCATCCGCCTCGGCGCCAGCGGTGACGCCCGCCAAGCCGTGCTGAGCGCCCTCGGCTACCAGACCGGCGGGACAACGCCCGGCGCCTGAGGGCTCAGCCGCCTGACAGTACGTCCCGCAGCACGGCCGCCCCGGAGCGCTGCAGGTCCCTGGTCGCGGTGACCAGCACCAGGGGGGCCTCCGACAGCTGAGAACGCAGGCCGGCGAGGGCTTCGCTGGCTGGGCCCTGCGCCAGCTCCTGGCGGTAGAGGCGGGCGAACTCCTCGAAGCGCTCGGGCGAGTGCCCGTACCACTTGCGCAGCTCGGCACTGGGAGCCACGTCCTTGGCCCACAAGTCGAAAGGGGCCTCCGACTTGGCGACGCCCCGTGGCCACAGCCGGTCGACGAGCACCCTGTGGCCTGCTGCCGGCACGGGACCGTAGACCCGCGCCATCTCCACCCGGTGGCCCTTCCGGCCTCCCCTGCCGAGCATCACCGGGACCTCCTCCTGGGCGCTCCCGGGGGCCAGGGCGGCGAGCATCGCGTCTTCGGCACTCACCTCCTGTCTACCCGGCTCACCGGGGAACCCGTGCGGCCGGCCTTGTCACCGGTACCCCGCTGGGTACAATGCGGGCGCTCCGAACAGGCAGCCATGCCGGCCAAGGAGGTGCTGAGGATGACAGCGAACCCGCCGGGGGACGAGCAGGGCCACGCGCCGCCATGGTCAAGTCCCAGCGGGTGGTGTACGAGGTTGCGGTCCTCGCATCAACCTGAGTGCTTAGCGTCGCCGCTTAGCGCTCGTTTGTAACTATATCAAGTAATGCCGGTCGTGTAAAGGGTGTTGTGCTCTATTGTTACCGGTGGACGGGCGTGCGCGTATAAGTGGTAGCCAGCACAACCTCAGTTCGGGCTCAGTTGGTGTTACCCAACGGCGACTTCGATGGCAGGTCTCGGGTCGGCGGCCGAGGGTTTGGTGGTCCTGGGCGCAGCCAAGGTCTCCGCACCCATGTAGCGTTTGCCCACTACCCACTCGTCGTTTTGCTCGACGAGCAGGGCCCCGAGCAGGCGGGTGACGGCCGCTCGGTTGGGGAAGATGCCAACGACGTCGGTCCGGCGCCTGATTTCTTTATTTAGCCTCTCCTGGGGGTTATTGGAGCGGATCTTGGGCCAGTGCTCGACGGGGAAGGCGCTGAAAGCCAAGATGTCATCGGCCGCGTCCAGGACATAAAGGGCGGCGTCGCAGAACCCGGCGCTGGTGAGCTTGTCGACGACATCGCCGAGCTGGGCCCAGGTGGCGTCGCGGTCAGCCTGCTCGAAGATGGAGCGGACCAAGGTGGCCACCATGGGCCAGCTGACCTTGGGCACCCTCGAAGCCAAGTTGGCCATAAAATGGGTCCTACAACGTTGCCATGTGGCGTCTGAAAGCACAGCGGCGATGGCCGCCTTGATGCCTCCGTGGGCGTCGGAGATGACCAGCTCGACGCCGGCCAGGCCCCGGGCCACCAGGCCCCGGAGGAACTCGGTCCACGCCGCGGTGTCCTCGACGGTGACGATGTCAAAGCCGACGACCTCACGTTGGCCCTGGTGGTTGACGGCGGTGGCGACCACGGCGGCGACGTTCACCACCCGGCCGGCTTCACGGACCTTCTGGGTCAGGGCGTCCACCCAGACGTAGCGGTAGGGGCCGCTGTCGAGGGGCCGGTCCCTGAACGCCGCCACCTTGGCGTCGAGCTCGGCCGCCATGCGGGACACCTCCGACCGGCTGATGCCCTCGATGCCCATGGCCTTGACCAGGTCGTCGACGCGTCGAGTCGACACTCCCTCCACGTAGGCCTGGCCGATCACGGCCACCAGGGCCTGTTCGGCCCGCCGGCGGGGCGTCACTAGCCAGTCGGGGAAGTAGGTCCCCTGGCGCAGCTTGGGCACGGCCAGGTCGACTGAGCCCACCCTGGTGTCCCAGGGACGCTGGCGGTAGCCGTTGCGGGAGTTGGAGCGCTCCTCAGTGCGCTCGTTATAGGCCGCACCGCAGGTAGCCGAGGCTTCAGCTGACATCAAGGTCTCAGCGAAGGCCTTCAGCATGGCCCGGGGCAGGTCGGGGTTGACGTCATCGCCTTCGAGGTACTTGCCAAGCCAGGCGCCAGCGTCGATAGTGGTAGGGACAGTCACCGTGATCCTCCTCAAGTAGTTGTGTAGGAACTGCTGTCTTGAGGTTGACGCGGTGACCGTCGCGTGTGGGGGACCCCTCAGCTCACCCCCTCGTACACCACCTGTTGGGACTCAACTCCGCTCAAGTTCTGCTCGATGTAGTTCGCACAGTAGGCCATCTCGCCGCTACGGCACTGCTTGCAGATTCCGCAAGACGCAGGGGTAAGGACAACATGGTCACCGACCTCGACGCCCTTCACAGCT
>JAKACE010000165.1 GCA_021821705.1 Actinomycetes bacterium
CTGCAGGCGGGCGGGGGGCACGGGCCAGTCCTCGGACAGGTCGCCGAGGGCGGCCAGCGCCCACCAGGCGCCGAAGCGGGCCGGTGCCCCGCCGCGCCGGCGCCCGTAGGCACCGCCGCTGGCGGCGGCCCAGGCCATGAGGGCCAGCGCCGTCTGCCCGTCGAGCTCGGCCATGAGGGGCGAGCGCACCCCCAGGACGGCGATGGCATCGTGGGCGAAACCGTCGGCGCTCACCGCCTCGGCCCGGCCATTGGACTCCTCGGTCCAGGGGCTCACCAGCTCCTGGAGCGCCCGCGCCGCCTCGTCCATGTCCAGGGGCGGCTCGGCCTCGTCCTCCCACCCGTCTGCGGTCTCGGCGCTCCCGTCGCCGTCGTAGGCCGCCGGCTTCTTCAGCGGTGGCAGCCTGGGTCCGGGCGTCTCCAGCTTGTCGGCGTGGTACTCGGGGAGGCAGTAGGCGGGCTCCCAGGTCTCCAGGCGCAGTGGTAGCTCCAGCACCTCGGGCAGGTCCAGGGCGGCCCGGTCGGCGCTCAGATCCTCGCCCCGTAGCACTCGCTCGTGGGCGAACATGGCGGCCTGGGGCGTGCGGTGCAGGTAGGGCGCCAGGTCCGGCCAGGAGTGAGAGGACGCGGCCACCTCGGCCAGCGGGCCGAGGGTGAACCGGCCTGTGCCTGCCTCTACCATGGTGGCCGCCCATTCGCCCGGGCCCTCCAGGCAGAGGCGGTACTCGATGTGCGAGGCCACGGGCCAGAGCTGCCTGCCCCTCTCCACCGCCACCCGGCAGCGCTCGCGCAGGGTGGCCAGCTCGGACCACCGGGCCTCGGCTACCAGGCCGTTGACCAGCATCGTGAGCTCGTCGAGATCCCCGCGCTCCACCAGCTCGGCCGAGCGGGGGGACAGTTCGCTTGGGGAGGGTTGCGCGGTTGTCAAGGCCAACAACCTACCCCCGGGGTCGCCGGCCCCGGGCCGGGTCGTTGTACGCTGACAGCCCATGAACGCCCCCCCGGAGCCTGGCGGCCAGCGCGCCCGCCACCCGGCCGGGCGGTCCTCGTGACGGCGGCGGGGGACGTCGGATACGCCGCAAGCACGCCAGGGCGCAACCAGGCCGCCGCCGGCCTGGCGTCCCTGGAGAGCGCCCGCCGGCGCACTTTCGCCATCATCAGCCACCCTGATGCCGGCAAGACGACCCTCACCGAGAAGTTCCTCCTGTACGCCGGTGCCGTCGCTGAGGCCGGCGCCGTCAAGGCCCGTGGCAACCGCCGGCGAGCCACCTCCGACTGGATGGCCATGGAGCAGGAGAGGGGGATCTCGATCACCTCGACCGTCCTGCAGTTCTCCTACCGCGACCACGTCGTCAACCTGCTGGACACTCCCGGCCACCGCGACTTCTCCGAGGACACCTACCGCGTCCTGGCGGCCGCCGACGCAGCCATCATGGTCCTCGACGTGGCCAAAGGTGTCGAGGCGCAGACGCGCAAGCTGTTCGAGGTCTGCCGTGCCCGGTCGATGCCCGTGCTCACCTTCCTGAACAAGTGCGACCGGCCGGGACGGCACCCGTTGGAACTGCTGGACGAGATCGAGGAACAGATAGGGTTGCGCCCGACTCCTGTGACCTGGCCGGTAGGTGAGCCCGGGGACTTCCGCGGCGTCATCGACCGGCGCAGCGGCGAGTTCGTGCGCTTTGCCAGGACGGCCCACGGGGCGACGGCGGCCGAGGAGGAGCGCGTGGCCGCAGCCGAGGCGGACCGGGCCGAGGGGCCGGTGTGGCGGCAGGCTGTCGAGGAGGTCGGCCTGCTCGACGCGGTCGGGGCCCAACTCGACGAGGTCTCCTTCCTGGCCGGGGAGACGAGCCCTCTCTTCGTCGGCTCGGCTCTCACGAACTTCGGAGTGCGCCACCTGCTGGATGCCGTGATAGACGTGGCGCCGCCGCCGGGGCCGCGGGCCGACGCAGCGGGGCTGGTACGCCCCCTGGACGCACCGTTCTCGGGTTTCGTGTTCAAGATCCAGTCCAACATGGACCCCGCCCATCGCGACCATGTCGCCTTCGTGCGGGTCTGTTCTGGGCGCTTCGAGCGCGGGATGACGGTGACCCACGGCCCGAGCGGGAAGCCTTTTTCCACCAAGTACGCCACTTCTGTGTTCGGGGCCGAGCGCGACACGATCGACGTCGCCTACCCCGGCGACGTGGTCGGGCTGGTGAACGCCAGCGACCTGCGTATCGGCGACACCCTCTACGCCGACCGGGCGGTGGCCTTCCCGGCCATCCCGACCTTCGCACCCGAGCTGTTCGCCACGGCCCGGCCCACGGACACCGGGCGCCACAAGCAGTTCCGCCGTGGCCTCGACCAGCTCGAGCAGGAGGGTGTGGTCCAGGTGCTCTACGACCCCGACGGCGACAGGACGCCGGTGCTGGCCGCAGTAGGGCGCATGCAGTTCGAGGTCTTCTCGTACCGCCTGGCAAACGAGTTCGGGGCCACGGTCGAGCTGTACCCGACCAACCACACCGTCGCCCGCCGTACCGACGAGAGGACGGCCACCGAGCTGCGCCGGACCGGCAGCCGGGTGCGGATCCTGGCCCGTCGCGACGGAGCCCTGCTGGCGTTGTTCGAGAGCCCTTACTGGCTGGCCAGGCTGGAGAGCGACCACCCGGACTGGTGCCTCGAGCCGGTCCTGGAGGAGATGGCCTCGTCGGCTTCGTAGGCGGCGCCACCAACCCGGCCCATATATGCTTGGCTGGCGTGCGTACGGGGGGCGATCGGATCGGCGGGCGACGCCGTGCCTGGTACATGTCCGGTGTCGTGCTGGCCGCCGCCGTCGGGGTGTTCTCTGCGCTCCTGTCCCTGGGGGCGCTGGTCGGGGCGGTCGGTTCCGCCAGTGCCAGGGCGAGCGCCGGCACCACCCTGGGCGGCGATATAGCCGTGACGGTCATTTGTGCGCTGATCGCCTTGGGCGGCTTCTGGTTTGCCGTGCACCTCGAGCACCAGTTGCGCCGGCACCAGCCCGTGGCACAGGCCTGGGGGACCGCCTCATCGGCCGGCGTTGCGCCAACCACTTTTCCGGCGGGCCGTGGACGCCGCAGGCGCCGGCGCTACTCACCCGGAGTCGTCGTGGTGGAGGCGCTGGTGTTCCTCGGCATTTTCGTCGGCCTTGTTGCCGGGGCGGTGTCCACCCGTTACGATGCCGAGCGCTCGGCTTTCGTGCAGCAGCACGGCGCCGTGCGACTGGCGACCATCGTCAGCGTCGAGGACATCTACCACTCGACCCGTGGCGGTGGCTACTACACGGCCGACGTGCGGATGTCGTTCTCCCCTCCCGTGGCCGGCCGCTCGACGACAGTTGCCCACTACCCGGGGGAGATCGACGCGCCCGCCGGTACCCGCTACCGGGTGCTGGTGGATCCCCGGGACGCCGCCTATGCCGAGTTCCCCGGCTCGCCCGCCGCCAAGAGCTGGGACTGGGTCGTGTTCGTCATCTTCGCTGTCGTACTGGGCGCGATCGAGGTATCGATGGTGGCCAGCCTGGTGCAGTACTGGCGCCACCGTTGGCTGATGCGCGGGGCCGCCGGCGGGCGGGGTGGTTGGCCTTTGAGCCGGTCCCAAAGCGCCCCCGGGTGGGCCGGCGGGGCGGGCGCCGGCGGGACGGGCCGTACCAGCGCGCTGCGACGTCCCGGCACCGGCACCAGGGTGGGCCGTGGCCGGTCGTCACCTGAGCCGTCGGCAGCGGCGCTGCCCGAGCTCGAGGGCTGGCCCGAGCAACCGTCGGGGCCAGCCGGGGGAGCTCACTGACCTGGTGCCACGACGGGCAACCCCGCGCCTTCCTTGGCGCTGTGACTTCCGCAGTTCGGAGCAAGGCTTCCAGCCCCCTCCGACGAGGGTTGAGGTTGTTGGGTGCAACAGTGGACGCCGTCGCCTTGCCAAGGGCGGCGGCGCCCACTGTCCTGGGGTCTCCCGGCCGGCGGCCCACCCACCACCCGCCCGTTACGGAGGTTTGAGCCCACAGGGGTGGTGGGCAGGCCGGGGCTCAGGACGGCTCGATGGTGGGGCGGTGGGTCATCGGCTCGGGCGGCCGGTCACCGGCTCAGGAAGCGGTGGCCGATGAACCCGAGGTCTGCCCGGCCGAGCCGCCATCTGCACCCGCTGGGCCGTAACCGGGTGCCCCGCCCCGTGGGCCCGGGCCCATCGGTCCGCCCAGGTCACCTATGAGCACGGCCTTGGCGGTGACGGTGGTCGAGCTGAGCGTTCCTACCACCGCCACCCGTTCACCCTTGGTGACGTCGTTGAGCGAGGGTGACGTCTGGCCAGGCTCACGGTAGGTAGTAGACGTCGAGACGTCCACGGTATAGGTGGTGCCGGCCGGGCTCTGCAGCGTGAAGCTGCCAGACGCCGTGTCGACCGACATGACCGTGCCTACCACGGTCGGCCGGCCCAGTGCCAGGCCCAGGCCCAGGCCGGCGCCCGGGCAGCCGAGCGCCCCGGACGCCGGCCGGGTGCTGGAGGTGGAGCCGCTGCTCTGGGTGGTGCTCGTGCCGCTGGTGCCGGCGCTCAGCTGGGTGGCCGTCGTTGCCGCCGAGGCGACGCCGCCGCCCTCGAGGACGGCGGTGGCCGCTGCTCCACCGCCGAAGGCCGTTGCCACCGCCGCCGCCGTGGTGGCGATCCTCACGCCGTGGCGCCCGAACGTATGCCGCCAGTTCTGGTGCGTGCCCATTGTTTGCTCCTTGCTATGCAGTGCCGGCATCCGCCGGCCCGGCGCTCGGTGCGCCGGTCACAGGCATGCTCCGCCACGTTGTTGAACCCGGAGCGCCAGCCGGCTGAGAGCCAGCCGTGAAGCCGGCTGCCGTGTTCGGTGGCCCTCGCTCCGGGGGCAGTCCCCGGCACGGGCGCGTCCCGGCACGGGCAGTCCCGGGCACGGGCAGTCCCGGGCATGGTCGGGCCCCGGCACCGGCAGGCGCTCCGGCACGGGCAGTCCCGGGCATGGTCGGGCCCCGGCACCGGCAGGCGCTCCGGCACGGCCACGGGGGGCCGCCATCCCAGCCGGCGGGCAAGAGGGGGCCGCCCTCACAGCCGGCTCACAGCCAGGGCTCAGGTCCTTGCAGGGCAGCGGGACGACCATGAGCATACGGTGAGCGTCGCTAGGAGGTAGCAGATGGCAATGGGCAGGATCCTGGTCGTCGACGACGAGCCCTCGATCGTGGACTCGGTGTCCACGGTCCTGCGTTACGAGGGTTTCGATGTAGACGTGGC
>JAKACE010000166.1 GCA_021821705.1 Actinomycetes bacterium
CAGTACGTAGTGGCCGGGTGCCACATTTGCCATCTCGTAGGTGCCCGGGAGCCGGCCGCCCGCACCCGAGGAGGTGGCACTCAGGGTCTTGTAGGTGTTCTGCGGGCTGGTCATGACGATGCCCACTCCTCCGAGGGGCCTGCGGCCGCTCATGATGACACCGGACACATCGGCCGCGACCGAGGACAGCTCGAAGTTGGCCACGGCGCGACCGCTGCGGTAAATGGCCGGGCCGGCCAGGTCGACCAGTTGGTCCTGGCTCGTCCAACCCTGGCCCGAAGCCGTGACCGTCCATTTGCCCGGCACGGCCAACCCGTCGATGACGTAGGTCCCCACCACCCCCAGAGCCGGGTCCTGCGACCCGGTAAGAGTGGTCACCGATTTGGTCACCGTGCCGTTCGTGGCCGTGACCGTAACCCCACCAAGGGGCGCTCCACCTGCTGTAACCGTCCCTACGATCGCCGCAACGCCAGGCTGGAGGCTGAGGTCGACCCTCGAGGCACTGGCCCCGGCACCGAGCTTGGCCAGGGCCGTGGCCGCGCCATAACCGGGCGCCGAGGCCGTCACCAGGTAACTGTCCGGCGTAGTCAGGCCCGACAGCGACCAGGCACCCCTGGCTGCCCCCGTTGTGGGCGTGACGGCGGTGACGGTGACGGTACCGTCGGTGACCGTAACCGTTGCTCCCCCGAGCGGCCCGTGGGGGCCGGTCACCACGCCCGATAGCGCACCGGGCCCCGGGGTCATCGTCACCGTCAGGCTCAAGGCGGCACCGTTGGCCGACACGACGAACTTCTGGTCGGCGTAGCCCGCCTTGGCAAAAGTGACCAGGTACTCGGCCGGCGAGGGGAACTGGGCAGGGAACGAGAAGAAGCCACCCGAATACGTCTTGGTCGTGCTCGGCGCGCCGACGAGGCCGCCGTTGGCGAGGGCCGGCCCGGAAGCCGCCGGCCCCGGAGCCCCGAGAAGCTTGCCTTCGGGCCCGTTACCGGCGTTGAGGACGGTAGCGCCACCCACAGAGCTGTCCACCAGGGACGTCTGCTGCACGGTTACGGTCACGCCTGCAGGGTCGGGTGCCTTGACCTGGCCGCTGATGGCGACCAGCTGCCCGGGCCCCGTGGCCGAGGTCAACGTGGCAGCCTTGCCCGGAGGCAGGGTACGCAGCACAGCACCGCCGCCGCCGGACGTCCCGGCGCTGCGGCCAGGGCTACTTGCGCGGCCATGGCCGCCAGCCGAGCTGCCCGCACCGCCGCCGGAGGCGCCCGACGAGCCATGACGGCCGGAAGTCGAGCCAGAGGAGCCGGAGCCGGAGCCGGAAGCCGAACCGTACTGGCCCGGCCCATGGCCACCCCCGCGGCCGGCGGCGCCACTCGAGCCGGCCGCCCCCGAGGTGGCGCCACCGGCCGCCGACCCGGCACCCGTGCCGCTGCCACCCTTGTGCAGCCGCCCGGCGACGCTCGGCCGGCGCAGGTGCACCGTGGGCTTGGGGCCACCGAGGGCGACCGGCGCCGCCGGGTTGGGTGAATAGGCGCTGCTCAGCTTGCCCACTACGAGAACGGCGAGGGCACCGAGCACGGCGACGGTCGTGAGGATGGCAGACACCTTGAAGAAAAGGGCGGACAGCCACGGCCGCTGTACAAAGGTGCCGCTGAGCGCCTGCGGCGCGCCCCGGCCCTTGACACGCACGACATAGGGCACCCGTCGAGGGGGCCCGGCCAGCGCCCTGGTCGCCTCGACGTCGGCGCGCACCCTGGCGCGCGCTCCTGGCGCCAGGTGAAGCTCGTGGTTTGAGATGCGCACCCGCGCCCCTGCCGGGCTCGTGCCGACCACGCTGACGACCTGAGACTTCTGGCCGCGGTTGTGCAGCTCGATATGGAACCTGCCCCGAAAGGCTCCCGAGACCTCCTCCGGCATCGAAGCCCCCACCGAGCCGGTCTCGGCCACGCTCAGCACCAGGTCCGCCTCGGCGGGACGTCCGGCGGCGCCTCCCGTGCTCGGATCCTGGGCGTAGGCCCGCACCGCCGCCTGCAACTGGCTCGGCGGGTAGCCGGCCGGAAGGGTCAGGGTGAACGAGGCAGCCGAGGTCTCGCCGGGCTGCAGGGGGCCGATCGGCGCCGGAGCCGCGGCCCAGTCGGTCGATATACCTATCAGCTCGAGACGGGCCATGACAGCCGCGCCGGCGTCGTTGCGTACGACTACCCGGACGGCCGTCGGCTCACCCGGCGTGACTTCTGCCGGGGAGACACCGAGAGCCAGGACGGGCGGGGACCTGAAGTCCACCGGCCCGGCGTTGCCGGCACGTCCCTGCCCGGATTGCCCGTAGATGCTCAAAGTTCCCTCGCTAGCCGGCCAGGACCGTCGTCGTGGTGGCCACGGTCGTCGTCGCGGGCACTGTCGTCGTCGTAGGCACGGTCGTGGTGGTGCCGTTTGGTCCTGTGGTGGTGGTGCTGCTCTGGTTGGTGGTGGTTGTGGTCGGACCGGCCAGAGTCGTTGTCGTCGTGCTCGTTGTCGTCGTGCTCGTCGTCGTCGTGCTCGTCGTCGTGGTCGTGGTCGGCCCCGCCGTGGTCGTCGTCGTGGGCACGGTCGTGGTGGTCGTAGCCGTCGTCGCCGGCGGCGCAGCCGTCGTCACCGTCGTGGGCACAGTGGTTGCCTGCCCGGCCGTTGTCGAAGTGGTTGAAGCCGGCGCGCTCCCGGCGCCGGTCGCCAGCACCACCGTCGGGAGGTGGTCGGCCTCGCTCGCCCTGAGCACGACGTCAACGGTCTTCTGCCCCGGGGTCCCGGCCGGATAGGCGTACTGCACTATGTACTCCTGAGGGGCGGCCAGGTCCGGGAACAGGAAGTACCCATGTGAGTCGGTCGTCGCGGTGGCGAGCGACGTGGCGGGGTACTGGCCGGACAGGTAGATGGTCGCCGTCGCACCGGGCAGCGCAACGTCTGCCCCGTTCACGGACTGGTCGACGTGGCCGTCGATCAGAGCGGCGTCGGCCAGGACGGCATCGTCACGCAAGCGCTGGCCCGCGACCACGGTCACGACAGACGACGTGGGCACCGACCCCGAACGGCTGAAACTGACCGTGTAGGTGCCGGGGGTGATGCCGTCCACCTCGTACTCCCCCCCCACCGGCACGTCGGCTGTAGTAACGGTATAGCTCGAGGACCCGGAGCTGATCGACACGGTGATACCGGCCAGCGGCCGGCCGTGGGCGTCGCTGACACGCCCATATATGACCGATGTGGCCGGTTGCATGGTCACGTCGACGTGCAGCGGGTCGATGCTCGCCCCCGGCGACGGCGCCGTCCCGGGCGCAGACAGCTGGACCTGGGTCGTCTCGCTGACAAGGTCGGGCCGCGAGAAGGTCACCTGGTAGGTCCCGGGCGACGGGAGGCCGTCGAGCTGGAAGCTGCCCACGCCTCCCGTCCCTGCCTTGACAGTGAGCGTGGTCGTCGTCAGCGACAGCTGGCCGTCGGTGACGGTCACCAGCACACCGCCCGCCGGCGACCCGTCGGCCAGTACCGCTCTGCCGGCTATCTCCCCACTGCCCTTGGTCAGTGTCACGTCGATGCCCTGCAGGTGCTCGCCGGCGGCCAGGCTCAGGTCGAGGGTCTGGCCCGCATACCCGGGGGCGCTGACGGCGACGGTGAAGGTCCCGGGTGTAGGAAGGTTGCGAAGCTCGAAGTCACCGGCCTTGCCCCCCGTCAGCGAGACGGTGGAGGAGGTGACGGGTGAACCGCTCGTGCCCCCGGTAGCACTGACCGTAGCCCCGCCGAGAGGGCCGCTCGTCGAGGAAACCCTTCCCGAAACCGTGCCGTCGCCCAGCTGCAACAGCACGGTCACACCGGAGTCGGCCTGGCCGCTCGCCAGGTCCACCGTCTGGGTTGCGGTAGCGTAACCAGCCTTGCTGACCACGAGCTGGTAGCTGGCCGGCGAGGGCACGTTGGGGAGAGTGAACGCCCCCGACGAGTCGGCCGTCGTCGAGCCTACGACGGCGCCGTTGAGGGCAGGATCGGCGCTCGCCACCTCCAACGCCACCAGCGCTCCGGCAGGCGAAGGGCCCGTGACGGTGCCCGCTATGGTCCCAGGTAGCCCGCCGAGCTGGGTATTGACACCGTTGAGGGCCTGCTGGGAGACGAGGTCGATGGCCGCGCCCCCTTCGGGGGTCGAGCTGTCTGGGTACCACTGTTCAGCGAACCCGGCCCCGGTGAACTCGAGCTTGTACGACCCCGGGGCCAGACCGGAGAAGCTATAGCGACCCCGGGCCCCGCTCGCCGTCGAGGCGAGGGCGGTAGAGGTATCGGCGGCACTGAAGATGTAGACCGTGATCCCCTCGAGGCCCGCCGTCGGGCCGCCGGACAACGAGGTGATGGTGCCCGACATCGACGCCCCACCCGTCCCGCCGGCGGCGCCTGCCTGCGAATCGAGGCTGGCCTGCAGGGCCTGCATGACGTCGTTGGAGTTCGTGGCGGCTGTGTTGTTTATCTGGGCCAGGGTGATCGTCAGCACGGCAGCGAACGCGGTGGCCGCCAGCAGGAGGCCGACCAGGGCCAGGTGCCCACGGCTGACCCAGGCCTTCTGCAGGAACGTGCCGAAGGCCTGCACCGGCGTGCCGGGGTTGGCGTCCCCGGTCGAGGTGACCGTGAAGGGCCGGACCTTCGGGCTCCCGGCAATCGGGCGGCGGCCTTTGAGGTTGACCGTGACGGCCCGGCTCTCCCCGGGGGCCAGGGGCACCTGCGCCGGCGAGAAATTGAACCCGACCTGGCCCTCGTCTTCGACCGCGGCCATGGTCACCTTCTGGGTGACGTTGCCGGTATTGCTCAGCACCGCCGCGACGGCGGCCCGCCGGCCCGCCGTCACGCTGGAGGGGTCCAGCTTGAGGGCCAGGCCCGGCTCGGGCGGCACTTCGAGGTCGAGGTCGACCACCTGCACCTCGTGGGGCTCGGTGACCTCGCGCACCTCTACACTCACCCGCCGCCGGCCTGCGGGAGAGCTCCTCGGGAAGTTGACGGTGAGCACGGCAACGCCTGTACTGCCCGGGAACAGCGACAGGTCTTGCTTGTCGAGAGAGGTCCACTCGCTGTCGGCACCGAGGATCCGAACCCGGTGCCCGCTGATCAGGGCCTCGGTGTTGAAGACCTGGACGGTGAAGACCGCCGGCACCCCTGGCGCAACGACGGCGCTGCGAGGGGCGACGTCGACCCTCACCTGAACATCTCCCGGCCTCGGACCGAGCGCGGCCT